>DBYD01000057.1 GCA_002309855.1 Bacteroidales bacterium UBA1195 | reverse complement strand
TCTCCACGATGAAGCGGCTTCCGTCCCTGGTTGTGCAATAGACATCAAATACGGAGCGGCGGTCGCCACTGCCGTCGCCGAGGTTTTCGCTGTTAAGGTACTGGATGTCCTCAATCTCTTTCTCACTGTTGTTGAACAGGGCGTTGAGGAAACTGATGAGCAAATCCTTGTTCATCTCCGTGCCGAAAAGTTTCTTGAAGCCGAAGTCAGTGTAGGGGTTAATGTACTTTTCTTTCGTCATATATATCATGATTTTTTTGTCATTTGCTGGTAAAACGGCAATGTATAAGGTTTATTGTGTTCTGAGCATTTTTTTTATTCTCCTTTTTATTTTCAATCTGCAAAAGTACAAAAATAACAGATACCAACCCTGAAAAAGCAAAAAAACATTCGCTCCATGCCTCCGCCGTGCAGTGCCATTCCAACGTCAGGCGGTAGGGGAGTTTACCGGCCATCTGACTTGACAAAGTCCTTAAAGGCGGTCTTTACAATTTTCCAATCTCTTCCGTCGTCAGGCCTGTGTACTTTGCGATCAGCTCAACCGACATGCCATCATTTTTCATGCGACGGGCGGCATCATAATTGGCCTCTGAACGCCCTATTTCCTTTCCTTCATGGATTCCCTTTTCATGTGCCGTCTCCATCACGCTGTAGTTGTCCCAGAAAATCTTTTTGCTCTCCTCGTACTGCCAGCGCTCGTCATCCGAGTAACGCGCAATCTCCGCCTGCTCGAAAAGTTTCTTGAAAATGCGGTCCTGCAATGCCTTTGGCCGTTCAAGCAGACGATATAGGTTCTTGAGCACAAACATCCATTTGTCAAACATGGTCTCCAGTTCATCCTCACCCTTGTTGAACTTAGGCATCTCAAGGTAGACGAAGGTCAGCTTGTCGTAGAACACATGGTGGTCCTCAACATCCTTCAGCTTGATCTCATGACGGTAGCTGTCAGCTGGATATTCGCCGTCGGGAAACACGAAGTTGAGGATGCCGACAGTGTAGACATTTTCCAGGTGATAGTTCCACGGCCCCTTGGGCGCCTGCTGGCGGATGGGCGTGGTGGCGTAATAGACGCTACGGTCCTTGAAGAAGGCCTGTTCCGCCTTCTGCATCTCCACGATGAAGCGGCTTCCGTCCCTGGTTGTGCAATAGACATCGAAGACGGAGCGGCGGTCGCCACTGCCGTCGCCGAGGTTTTCGCTGTTGAGGTACTGGATGTCCTCAATCTCTTTCTCGCTATTGTTGAACAAGGCATTGAGGAAACTGATGAGCAAATCCTTGTTCATCTCCGTGCCGAAAAGTTTCTTGAAGCCGAAGTCAGTGTAGGGGTTAATGTACTTTTCTTTCGTCATATATATCATGATTTTTTTGTCATTTGCTGGTTTAACGGCAATGTATAAGGTTTATTGTGTTTCGTGCATTTTTATTCCTTTTTATTTTCAATCTGCAAAAGTACTAAAATAACAGATACCAAACCGGAAAAAGCAAAAAAACATTAGCTCCATGCCTCCGTCGCGCAGTGCCGTTCCAACTGCGGACGTGTGCAGTTGACTGATCATTTCAAATACAGATTGCCTGAAGTTCACGTCCAAGTGCGTGCAGCGCATCGACAATCTTCCTGCTTTGCGCGACGCGCGGCTTGTTCCGGCCGCAGATGTAGTGCCCCAATTGCCGTTCGTTGATTCCCGTAAGGCGGGATAGGGCGGCGCGGGTTATAATCTTGTCATAGCAGTACAGCAGGCTTTGGATGTTCATTTTGAACAATAGTCTGTACTCGGTGTCAAAAACAGGCGGGTATTTTAAGTTTTTAAACGTCAGGCGGTAGGGAAGTCTACTGGCCATCTGACTTGACAAATTCCTTCAAGGCAATTTTTTTTACAACTTCCAAATCTCTTCTGCCGTCAGGCCGGTGTACTTCGCAATCAGCTCAACCGACATGCCATCATTTTTCATGCGGCGTGCGATTTTTTTTGCCCTGCTGTCAGAACCTTTCATTTCAGCCGTCTCCATCACGCTGTAGTTGTCCCAGAAGACCTTCTTGCTCTCCTCGTACTGCCAGCGCTCGTCATCCGAGTAACGCGCAATCTCCGCCTGCTCGAAAAGTTTCTTGAAAATGCGGTCCTGCAATGCCTTTGGCCGTTCAAGCAGACGGTAAAGGTTCTTGAGCACATACATCCATTTGTCGAACATTGTCTCCAGTTCATCCTCACCCTTGTTGAACTTAGGCATCTCAAGGTAGACGAAGGTCAGTTTGTCGTAGAAAACATGGTGATCCTCAACATCCTTCAGCTTGATCTCATGACGGTAGCTGTCAGCTGGATATTCGCCGTCGGGAAACACGAAGTTGAGGATGCCGACCGTGTATACATTCTCCAGATGATAGTTCCACGGGCCTTTTGGCGCCTGCTGGCGGATGGGCGTAGTGGCGTAATAGACGCTGCGGTCCTTGAAGAAGGCCTGTTCCGCCTTCTGCATCTCCACGATGAAGCGGCTTCCGTCCCTGGTTGTGCAATAGACATCGAAGACGGAGCGGCGGTCGCCAAAGCCGTCGCCGAGGTTTTCGCTGTTGAGGTACTGGATGTCCTCAATCTCTTTCTCGCTGTTGTTGAACAAGGCGTTGAGGAAACTGATGAGCAAGTCCTTGTTCATCTCCGTGCCGAAAAGTTTCTTAAAGCCGAAGTCAGTGTAGGGGTTAATGTACTTTTCTTTCGTCATATAAATCATGATTTTTTTGTCATTTGCTAGTATAACGGTGATGTTTATGGTTTATTGTGTTCTTAGCATTTTTTTATTCTAGTTATTATTTTCAATCTGCAAAAGTACAAAAATAACAGATACCAAACCGGAAAAAGCAAAAAAATGATTAATAAGAGTCACCGCATACGGGCTGGGGAACGGCGGAATCATCTGTGTTCCGGAGTGGTGTCCAGCGCGGCGATGACCGCCATGGCGGCGAAGACTGGGACAGCCAGCTTGTCCGTATCAAGGAAATTGTTGAAGAATCCGTGCGCGAAATAGCTCACCAGCGCGACGGTGCATACAATGGCGCATGTGCGCCGGTATGGTGTCGCCTCCTTCCTGTGGTACAGCTGCAAACCTTTTGAAAGGCAGCAGGCAATCAGCAGAATCAGCAGCAGCGGGCCGGGGATGCCGGTCTCGGAGAGCAGTCCGAGGTATTCGCTGTGCGCATTGCCGCCGTCACCGGCGTTGGTGGTGATGATGGTCTTGTAGCGCGGGTTCTGGAACGGGGCATACTGGAACTGGTATGTGCCTGGCCCCCAGCCAAGCATTGGTTTCTTCTTGAACATCTCAATTGCCGATGTCCAACGGTTGATTCGCTCCACATTTGATGCGTCCGACGATATGTTTGACATTGACTGCAGATGCTCCACCAGGTTCTTTGAGGATTCCGTGTCGTTCTTGTTCAGCCGGTAGCGGATGTCATCGGCAAAAAAGACAACTGTCAGTGTAAGCACGATGGTCACTATGGCGATGGGGCGGAACCTGATCCGGAAAAAGGCCAGCACAAACACGCCTATGGCGATGACAAGGCTCAGCCATGCGGCACGGCTGAACGAAAGGTAGAGCCCAACCAATGCGATTACAAGCAGCAGAACCGACAGCCTGCGCCTGCCTTTCCCCGCTGTGCGGTCGGCAGCCATGCCGGGCAGCAGGCAGCAGAAAAAGGCCAGCACCGCGCCGTATGCGGTGTGATCGTTGTAGTAGGGGGTCATTATCCAGTAAGCAACCTTTTCAATCGCGCCGTACTGTATGTGCTTCATCGTTGTGATGCAGACCACAATGCCCAATCCTATTGCATAGCAGAAAAGAAAGCGGAAGGCGTTGCGCTCCTGCCGGTAAATCTGTTCGGCCAAATAAAAGTAGCAGGGTATCAGGAACCACAGCTTGCTAAGCAGGTATTTGAATGAGACCAGCGGCATGGTGCTGAAACAGCTTGCAACGAAGAGCCATCCGAGGTAGGCATACAGCGTACAGGTTATAGGATGCCGGAGAATGGCTTTAGGATAGTCATGGTTTTTCAGAATGCGCCACAAAAATAGAAGGGAGAGACATATCAGGAACGGTTCGGCCGGAACGGACAGGTCGGTGGCGATGTCGGGTATCTTCTCACTGATGCGGATGGAGAAGGGGGTGAGCAGCGCCATCAGATAGAGGGAGCGGTCGGTGTGCATGACAAGCAGGTATAGGGCTATAATCACCAGCACGCTGTATGCCACCCAAGGCATCTCATACCGCACACCTATGGCGCAGAGCAGCAGGAACAACCCGGTCAGTCCGCAGATGAACAGGCCGCTCCGGTGCTGTCGAAGCCAGATGGTGACACGCTGCCTCATGATGGAATGTCAGGCTTGCGGTTGTGTTTCCTCTTCAGGACTTTTGCGCCTTGCGCTCTCCCTGAAGGCCCTGCCGAACGATGCGAGGCTCTCCCTACAGACAATCAGGAAGCAGGCGAACAGCAGCACGCACAATGTGGTCACGATTGTGATGACAAGTTTCTTGGGATAGCATTTCTTGTCAGACACCTTGGCCCGCTCCACCACAAATTTCTGCGGCAGGCTGTAGCTTGCGTCCACGCGGCTGTTCTGGTATTTCTGCTGGTAAATCTCCTGAACCTCCTTAAGATGGTACAGACGGTCGCGGACCGAAACATATAGCGGCCCCCATTTCTCCAACTTTTCCAGCTCCTTTTTAAGGCGCTCCACGGCGGTGTTGTTACCTTTCGCCACCTCGACCGCATATTGCTGGGTCAGCCGTTCGGACTGCGACTCATAGTCATACACGCCGTAGCTCATTATGTGCGAGAGGGAGTCGTTCAACATCGCGATATCCTTTTCGGTCTTGTCCATCTCATCCTGCAGTATCTGGAAGGCCTCCTGCGAACGCTGCTGCACGATGCGGCGTTTGAGCGTGTCGTAATAGTCCGCCACTTCGTTTGCCATATCCGCGGCCAATTTCGGGTCGATATCCTCCACATTTATCTGCACGGCAAGGTTGTGGGTGCGCGAAAAGGTTACGTTTCCGGTCACATATTTGTACAGTTTCGTCTCCCAATACTTTGAATTGGTGTCGATGTCATAATGCCGGATAAGGTCATATTTTTGTATCAGGTGGTCCTTGATGTCGCGGGACTGCAGTATCTGGATCATTTGCTCGATCTGCTGGTCGTTGCCGAACTGGGTCACATCCAGAAACTCGTTGTAGTTCCCTTCGGCCAATACCAGTTGCGAGACCGCATTTGACGAGGTGGGGAACATGATGACCGACGACCTGTACTTCGGCTTGATGAAGCGCGGTGTGGAAAGCGTGAAGGAGACGACGGCTGTGACTACGGCCAAGATAAGCAGCAGCTTCCAGTATCCGGCGAGCTGCAGCAGAATGTTGAATCCTTTTTTTGAATTGTTTTCGGTTGCCATATCTTATTAATTGAATTATCGCTGTAAAATGAAAAGGGCCGGTTGTTTGTGCAGGTCCGGACGGGGGCTCTTTTTCCAGGTCCGGACCGTTTTTGTTACAATGTATTCGTTTTCAAGGGTTATGTTGGCTGCCACACATATCCGTGTCTCATCCTGGCAGCTCTGTAGCAGCAGCTCCCAAAGTTGGTTGTTCCTATATGGGGTGTCCATGAAAATCTGGGCGGCGTTGTCGCGGGCCGAATCGCCCTCCATGTGGCGGATTTTACGCAGCAGCTCATCCTTCTCCCTCGGCAGGTAGCCATGGAAACTGAAGCGCTGCCCGCAAAGCCCGGAGGCCATCAGTGCGGAGAAGATGGATGAGGGGCCGATGAGCGGCATCACGCGGATATTCCGCTCTTGGGCGGCGGCTACAAGCTCCGCACCCGGGTCGGCGATGCATGGGAGACCCGCCTCCGACATTATCCCTATCGAATCCCCGGCTTCAACCGGCGCAAGCAGCAGCCTGCTGTCCAAGGTCTGTGTGTGTTCGTTAAGTTCGTGGAATGTGCACCGGTCAATAGGGAAGGAGGGGTCGATTTTTCTGAGAAAGCGGCGTGCGGTACGCAGCTCCTCCACAACAAAATGGGAGAGACCCCGTATGATGCCGATGTTGTACGCCGGAATGCAGCGAGCGACATCATCCCCGCCCAAAAGGGTGGGGATAAGATATATTGTCCCCTGTGAGGCGGTGTTGGTCACGGCTAAGCTTCCAGTTCGGATTTGATCCAGTCGTAACCCTTCTCCTCCAGCTTCAGAGCCAAGGACTTGTCGCCGGTCTTAACGATTTTCCCCTCATAAAGTATGTGGACGAAATCCGGGACAATATAGTTCAGCAGCCGCTGGTAGTGGGTTATCACCAGCATGGCGTTATCCTTGTTGTGCAGCTGGTTGACCCCGTTGGCCACAATGCGCAGCGCATCGATGTCAAGGCCGGAGTCGGTCTCGTCCAACAGAGCAAGCTCCGGTTCGAGCATCGCCATTTGGAAAATCTCGTTCTTCTTCTTCTCGCCGCCCGAAAAGCCTTCGTTCACAGCGCGGTTAGAGAGCTTGGCCGTCAGTTCGACAACCTTCTTCTTCTCCTCCATGCGGGCCAGGAACTCAGCTGTGCCCAACGGCTCCAGTCCGCGGTATTTGCGGATGTCGTTCAGGGCGGTGCGCATGAAGTTGCTCATGCTTACCCCCTTGATTTCCACCGGATACTGGAAACCGAGAAATATTCCCTCGCGGGCGCGGTCCTCAACCGGCATTGCCAGCAGGTTCTTTCCCTTATATAAAATCTCACCTTGGGTCACCTTAAAGATGTCCCTGCCTGCAATGACTGCGGCAAGTGTGCTTTTTCCGTTCCCGTTGGGGCCCATCAGGGCGTGCTTTTCACCCCTCCGGATGGTCAGATTCACCCCCTTGAGTATCTCCTTTTCCTCTATAGAGACATGCAAGTCTCTAACTTCCAATAGTGTTTCCATTCAGTTCGCTTCAGTTTGTGCAAAATGCAAAAGTAGTTTTTTTTTTGTTATCTTTTGACAGTTTTCGTATCCCAATTTTGACTATATTTGCAATTTGAACGCAATCATAGGCAAGCATGGATAACGACCTCATAACGACCCCTTATTTCACACATCTGCATGTGCACACGCATTATTCCATATTGGACGGCATGTCCTCCATCCCCGATCTGGTGGAAAAATGTATCCGTACTGGCATGGACGCGCTGGCCATCACCGACCACGGCACCATGTATGGCATTAAGGAATTCTTTGATTATGTGGACAAAAAGAATAGCAAGTTAAGGGAATCAGGTGGAAAGCTTTTCAAGCCTATTTTCGGTTGCGAGGTTTACGTTGCCAGGCAGACACCAACAAATCCGACCGGCAGCCGTCTGGTAAAGGAGCACAAGGAAAACGGCAGCGGCTACCATCTGATACTGCTTGCAAAAAACGAACAGGGCTACCATAATCTCTGCAAAATTGTCTCTTCAGCATGGATAGAGGGCAATTATTACCGTCCCAGGATTGATCGTGCGCTGCTGGAGCAGTATCACGAGGGGCTGATTGTCGCCTCCGCATGTTTGGCGGGGGAGGTGCCGCGGGCGCTTTCATCCGGAAACTATGAAAAGGCCAAAGCAGCTGCCTTATGGTACAAACAACTGTTTGGTGAGGACTATTATCTTGAGATGCAGCGTCATCCTACCGACAAGCCTGGCGGTGACAGGGAGGTGTTCGAGCAGCAGAAGCCTGTTAACGAAGGGTTGATGCGTCTTTCGGCGGAAACTGGCATCAAGATTATCTGTACCAACGATGTCCATTTTGTGGAGGAGGAGCATGGCGAGGCTCATGACAGGCTGATTTGCCTCAGTACCGGGAAGAAGTGGAGCGACACGGACCGTCTGCACTACACCAAGCAGGAGTGGCTCAAGACACCGGAGGAGATGGCCGCTCTCTTTGCGGATGTGCCTGAAGCTCTGGCCAACACAAAGGAGATTGTGGACAAGGTGGAGTTTTTCCCTTTGAAACATGCTCCGATCATGCCGGTGTTTGACATTCCGGAATCGTTCGGCACTGTGGAGGGCTACCGCGAGAAGTTTTCCGAGGAGGATCTTAAGGCGGAGTTCGAGTCGGACGGGGTCGGCCGAATAGCCAAATTGGGCGGACTTGACCGTGTATACCGCATCAAGTTGGAATCGGACTATCTGCGCAAACTGACGTTGGACGGCGCATGCAAACGGTATGGGGATCCGATACCGGACGATGTCATGGAACGGATTGACTTCGAGTTGGGGGTGATGCGAAATATGGGATTTCCCGGCTACTTCCTGATTGTGCAGGACTTTATCGCTGCGGCCCGCTCAATGGGAGTTTCGGTCGGGCCGGGACGTGGTTCCGCCGCCGGATCGGTGGTGGCCTATTGTCTTAAAATAACGGACATCGATCCTTTGAAATATGATCTGCTGTTCGAGCGTTTCCTTAATCCGGACCGCATTTCACTGCCCGATATTGATGTGGACTTTGATGATGACGGCCGATACAAGGTGCTGAACTGGATTACTGAAAAGTACGGCAAGGAAAGGGTGGCGCATATAATCACCTATGGGACTATGGCGACCAAGCTTAGCATCAAGGATGTGGCGCGTGTGCAGGATCTGGATCTCGCCGAATCGAACCGTCTGGCCAAAATGGTTCCCAACGACCTTCCGGAGGATCCTGAAACCCACAAGCCGGCGAAAGTGAACATCCGTAACTGTGTGGCGATGGTGCCGGAAATGAAGGAGGCGTATGAGAATGACCCTGCAATACACGACGTGCTTACCTATGCCTCCCAATTGGAGGGAACGGTACGGCAGACGGGTGTTCATGCCTGCGGGGTCATCATCGGGGCGGATGACCTGACAAATTTTGCACCGTTGTCCACTGTGAAGGATAAGGAGAGCGGTGAAGATGTGCTGGTCACCCAATACGAAGGCTCGGTTGTGGAGGATGTCGGTCTTATCAAGATGGATTTCCTGGGGTTGAAGACCCTCTCAATTATCAAGGACACCGTTGAAAATGTCCGCAAGTCACAGGGTAGGGAGTTGGACATTGATACAATACCCATTGACGATGAGGCCACATATCAGCTTTTCTGTGATGGGAACACTGTCGCGACCTTCCAGTTTGAATCGCCCGGGATGCAGAAATATCTGAAGGAACTGCGTCCCTCCAAGTTTGAAGATCTGATAGCCATGAACGCTCTCTACCGTCCTGGGCCTATGGACTACATTCCACAGTTCATCAACCGCAAACAGGGGCGTGAACCTATTGAGTATGACATACCGGTGATGGAGCAGTATCTGAAGGATACATACGGGATCACAGTTTATCAGGAACAGGTGATGCTACTGTCGCGACTGTTGGCCGGTTTTACACGGGGTGAATCCGACACGCTCCGGAAGGCTATGGGTAAAAAACAGATTGCCAAGATGATGGAGTTGAAGGACAAGTTTCTCCGTCAGGGAGCGGAAAACGGCCATGACCCCAAGGTTCTTGAAAAGGTTTGGGCTGATTGGGAAAAGTTCGCCTCCTATGCCTTTAACAAATCGCATGCAACCTGCTATTCATGGGTGGCCTACCAGACCGCATACCTCAAGGCTCATTTTCCGGCGGAGTTCATGGCCGCCAACCTGACACATAACCAGAATAACATAAAGGAAATTGCGATACTGACAGCTGAATGCAAACGCATGAAAATTCCTGTGCTTGGCCCGGATGTCAACGAATCCGACCTGCATTTTACTGTCAATTCCAAAGGAGAAATCCGATTCGGACTCGCTGCATTGAAGGGTGTGGGGGAGGCCGCCTCCGAGTCAATAGTTGCGGAACGACGGAAAAACGGGAACTACACCTCTGTGGTTGATTTTTTGCAACGAGTTAATCTGCGGACCTGCAACCGGAAGTGTGTTGAGAGTTTGGGACTGGCCGGCAGCTTCGAATCCTTGGGCGACCTCCGTTGCGAGCTGTTTGAAAATTCTGATTTTCTTGAACGTATAATGCGTTTTGCCGCAAGGTATCAGGAACGGAAAGCCTCAATCCAGACCTCACTTTTCGGGGATGAGACCGTCAGTGTGGAGGAGAGTGGTATGGAGGTGCCGGAGGTCCGGCCGTGGAGCGTCATGCAGCGGCTCCAGCATGAGAAGGAAATTTGCGGCTATTATGTTTCCGGCCATCCGATGGACAAATACAGGCTTGAATGCCGGATGTTCTCATGCAGCACTGTCTCCGAACTGAAGGCCTTCGCCGCCGAATCGAAGGCTTCCAAGGTGACATACTATCTGGCCGGCATGCTTGTGCAGGCCGACTGCCTTACCAGCCAGAAGGGTAACGAATATGCAAAAGTGATGGTCAGGGATTATGAGGATGAGATGTCGCTTTTTGTGTTTGGGGAGGTTTTTCTGAAATATCGGCATCTGTTACAACCTGACTATCAAGTGCTGATTGCATTGCAGGGGGAGGTGCGCCAGAATCGGTTCTCTTGGCGGGTGATGGAGGTCCATCCGTTGGAAACTGTAATGGAGAAATTCGCCAAAAGGATTCGTCTCTCTTTACCACTTTCCCAAATAGACACCGCATTCTCAAACAATCTGGAACGTTTGTGTAAGGAGAATTCAGGTGAGAATAAGGTGGATGTGGATATTTTCGTTGCTGACGGGAGTTCGCGTTTGGATGTCACCCTGACAATGCGGAAGGGGCTGGATGTATCAGCATTCTGCCAGCAGCTGCAGGCCGAATATCCGGATTTACCCTTGTCTGTTAACCGATAATATGAAATATGGAATGGTTTTTGTTTGTAATTTTATCTTATTTTAAATTTATAGCATGAAAAGACTATTGTTTGCATTTTGCAGCCTGATGGCATTTACTTCACTTCAGGCACAGAACATTGACCCACAGTATCAGGACGGTGTCCTCTATTTCAGGCTCACATCTGACTTTCCTATGAACACACTGCGTTTTGATGACAACGATGTGCTCCGTACTTCGGAACTGCCGATGTTATCCGGTGTGTTCGAAAAATATGGAGTGAACCTGCTGCTCCGTCCCTTCCATCTGTTCGGGAACGAGGAGCTCATGCACACTTTGGAGGTTCGTTTCGACAGGATGGAGGCAATAGACTCCTTTTTGCTTGAACTGCAGGGCTTCGAATGTGTCGCGTTGGCGGAAAAGGTGCCGTTCATGCGGCTGATGGGTTCCATGAACGACCCGTATTACGGCACTGTCAGCGGACGCAACTGGAAATGGCACCTTGACATGATCAATGCCGATTCAGCATGGATGATCCAGACCGGCAAACCTTACATCAAGGTGGCGGTGGTGGACAATTTCATTTGGGAGGGTCATCCTGACCTGCAGATCGATTCCGCCAACCTCTGCACTGTCTCATACAGCCGTATTGACGGATATCAATATAAAGTCGGGACGGCATCGCCTCCCTCGACCATAGCGCAGGGCAGCACCGAGAAGGCCTATTATGCCTCCCACGGCACACATTGCGCAGGGCTTGTCGGCGCCACAAACAACAACAAGACAGGAATAGCCTCAATTGGCGGCGGTGTCACCCTGATGGCGGTCTCCTCCACAACCGCCCAATATCCCCAGGCTGTCCTTTACGGCATGCAGGGTGTGCAGTGGGCTGCGGAACATGGCGCCAATGTCATCAGCATGTCGTTCGGCGGAGCTGCCGGTGCGCAGACTTACCAGTCCCTTATGAAGGCATGCTATGATGCTGGCATCGTTTTGGTCGCCGCCGCAGGAAACGAGGGGGACCAGAGCAACAATATAATCTATCCTGCCGGTCTGCCGACTGTGATTTCAGTGGCCTCGGTTGACGGGGACAGCAAAATCTCCTATTTCTCCCAGTGGGGTGAAGGGAGAGCCGATATCGCCTCCCCAGGTGGTTTTATTGTTGGGAAAAACCAGTACCCTAATATTTTAAGCACCACCTACTGTACGGCATACCTGGCAAAGAGCATGGGATTCAGCGGCACAAATTATGATGGGATGCAAGGCACATCCATGGCATGTCCGGTGGCGGCCGGTGTTGTGGGGCTGCTTCTTTCCAAGGATTCCACACTCACACCCGATGCAATAAAACTTCGTCTGCAGCGCACCGCGCATCCGCTGAACTCCGCATCGGAGCATACAATAGACGGTTATGGCTATATTGACGCCTATGCAGCACTGCGGTACGAATATCTACTGGTTTCAGAGGATACTTTGGATTTTTCAATGGAGTCGGGCAATCAGTGCAAGCTTACTGTTGAGTCCTCAAAGCCGTGGAAACTTTCCGGACTTCCCAGCTGGCTTTCAGTCAGTGCCAACGCCGGTGATTCCGGTACAAAGGAGCTTGTTTTCACCACTCTGTCCGACAACAACGGCTCCGGTTCAAGGGTGGCTGTCCTGACAATCAAGGGTGAAGGTCAGGTAGGGGAAAAGAATGTGGTGGTTTGTCAGGCTGATTTCCGCTTTGAAATGAGCATTGACCCTCATTCCGTATTAATGGCCGGAAGCAAAGGGGTGACCGACACGCTGCATCTGCATTCAACTGTGGCCTGGACTCTTTCCAATACAAGCACTTGGCTTTCAACTGAAATAGTTCCTGTCAGCGATGATTCCTCCCTTATTGTGCTGACCACGCGCTCTTCAAATTCATGGGGACGGAGTCGTGAAACCCAATTGGTGCTGACAGCGAAAGGATTGCCTAATGATACTGTGCTTGTCACACAGCGCATGGCCGATTTCATCTCCTTGTCCGGCACTGTCGCAAATATCGGCCCGGCAGTTGGTGATACCGTTTCGATCAGGATTTACAGCAATGTGCATTGGAGACTGGACGGCGGGGACAGCAGCTGGCTTTTGCCCGACCGGATGGAGGGTGATGATACTGCGACACTGGTGTTCACGGTCTTGCAGAACAATACAACCGGTTCGGTCCGTTCGGCATCGTTCACCATTTCAAACGGAACCATCACCAAATCGCTGACTGTTTACCAGCAGCATAACCTTCCGGTAAGGGAGGCTTCGGTCGGGACAATGCAGCTTTATCCAAATCCCACAAACGGACAGGTTATTTGCCGGATGCCCGGAAACGTCAACGCCGAAGTGCGTGTTTCGGACATGCAGGGCAGGCTTCTGCAGGTGATTGCCATTAAGGATGGGTATGCTGTTCTGGATTTGTCGGCATACCAGCCCGGTATGTATCTGTTGCGATGCGGCAATGTAACCGCAAAAGTGGTAAAACAATGATCCGATGAAAAAACTGTTTTGTATCATCCTGCTTTTCTGGCCATTTTTTGGGATACAGGCCCAGCGCCAGCATACTATAAGCGGTACTGTGGTAAGCAGTAGCAGCGGTGAGCCGCTGATATGCGCCACTGTGGTGGATGTGCGCAGCGGAAAGGGGACTGTCACCAACGCGAACGGCCGTTTTTCGCTGACATTGCCGGCAGACACGGTGGCCTTCAGGGTCTCCTATGTCGGATACCAGCGGTTCGACTCACTCTTCTGTCTTTCCGGGAACATGGTTATGAATGTGTCGTTGCTTTCCGGCGTCCAGCTGCGCGCGGTAACGGTCAATGCGGAACGGGTGGCCAGCGCGAAATCCTCCCAAATCAGCGCCATCGAGGTGCCTATGGAACAGATCAAGGCGGTGCCGGTGCTGTTCGGGGAGACGGACATCCTCAAGACCATGCAGCTGCTGCCGGGTGTGCAGAACGGCACGGAGGGGATGAGCGGCGTCTATGTGCGCGGCGGCGGCCCGGATGAGAACCTTTTCCTGCTGGACGGCGTGTCGCTGTACAATGTGAACCACCTGGGCGGCTTTTTTTCCGCCTTCAATTCCAGTGCCGTCAAGAATGTGACGCTTTACAAGGGCTCCTTCCCGGCGCGCTTCGGCGGCCGGCTCTCCAGTGTGCTGGACATTGCCACCAACAATGGCCATGACAAGGAGTTCCACGGGGACATCTCCATCGGTGCGGTGGCGGCGAAGATCACGCTGGAGGGGCCGATCATCAAGGAGAAGACCACCTTCAGCGTCTCTTACCGGCGCACCTATGCCGACCTGCTGGTCAAACCCTTCATGTCCCTTGGTTCCACCTTCAGCGAGGAAAAGGTCAACGCAGGCTACTATTTTTATGATTTAAATGCCAAAGTGACCCACAAGGTGAGCGACAAAAGCCGCCTCTTCGCCTCCTATTACATGGGGGACGATGTGGTCTACCTGAAGGTGAAGACCAATGACTGGATCGATTATGGCTTCAATTGGAAATACTGGATGAAGATGGGATATAACTGGGGGAACATCGTCGGTTCGCTCCGTTGGAACTACGCCTTGAAGCCCAAGCTTTTCATGAACATCACCGCCGCATACACCCGTTATCGGAACAACATTTCCATGGGGGTGGAGGAGTACGGCTGGGACGAGGACGTGGATTATTCCTACCAGATGGACATGTTCTACAAATCCGGCATCCGGGACCTGATCGGGCGTGCCGATTTTGATTTCGCGCCCAATCCGGACCATGCCATCAAGTTTGGGGCGGGGACGATCCACCACATATTCACCCCCGAGGTGATGGGCATGAAATCGGAAGACAAGGAGACCCAGTTCGGCGACACGGATTCCACCTTTACGAACCGTATGGACACCACGTTGGGGGAGAGCCGTGTGCATGCGGAGGAGCTTTTCTGCTATTTCGAGGATGACTGGAGCCTCACCCCTGCGCTGAAAATCAACATGGGGCTTTATGCGAGCGGTTTTGTGGTGGAAAACAAGTTCTATCCTTCGGTGCAGCCCCGTATCAGCGGGCGGCTGCTGTTGAGCGACAAGCTCTCCTTCAAGGCAGGCTATGCCTACATGACACAGTACATGCACCTGCTCAGCAATTCCTCCATCAACCTGCCCACCGATTTGTGGGTGCCGGTCACGGCCCGCATCGCGCCGATGAATGCGCACCAGGTGGCGGCCGGCCTTTTCTACAACTGGACCGACATTGCCGATTTTTCGGTGGAGGCCTATTACAAGCGCATGAACAACCTGCTGGAATACCGGGACGGTGTCTCTTTCTGGAGCTCCTCCACCAATTGGGAGGACAAGGTCTGCATCGGCAAGGGCTGGAGTTACGGCTTGGAGTTCCTGGCACAACGCACCCTCGGGCCTGTTTCCGGCTGGGTGGGGTACACCTGGAGCCGGACCATGCGGCTGTTTGACCGCGAAGGGATGGAAATCAACAACGGGAAGCCTTTCCCCGCCAAGTACGACCGCCGGCATGACATCTCCATCGTGCTGATGTACAAGCCCAGCGACCGCTTCGATGTGGGGCTCACCTGGGTGTACAGCACCGGCAATGCGGCCACGCTGGCCATGCAGGAATTCCAGGATGAGGATCCGGACAGCGATGACGGCTCCCAAAATGTATACGGGTATGTGGAGGGAAGGAACAATTTCCGGATGCCGGCCTACCACCGGATGGATATCGGGGTGAACTTCCATAAGCAGAAGAAATATGGGACCCGCACCATCAACATCAGTGTGTACAATCTGTACAACCGCAACAATCCGTTCATTGTGTACGAGAGCGGCCGGTACCATTACACCAACGGGGATGTCACCTACCGCTCCGCGCTGGTGCAGCTGTCCATCTTTCCCATTATCCCCTCCATCAGTTACCAATATAAATTTTAAAAAGAAGTGCGATGAAGAGATTGTTTTTGACAGTTGGCATGGCCGCCGGCCTTGTTTCCGCCCTCATCGGGCTGGCCGGGTGTGAAAAGGTGGTGGAATTCAAAGTGGATGAAGTGACCCCTTACGTGGTGCTGGTCTCCAAGCCGGAGGCCGACTCCATGGTGCGGATAAAGCTCAGTCACAGCCGTTTTTTCCTGGACGGACATTCCTTCCGCACCATCCGTAATGCCGATGTGCGCCTTTATGCCAACGGCCGGCAGACAAACCGGCTTTCCGCCGATGACGGGGAGTACTTTTTCGACTGCCTTCCGCAGGCGGGCGACACCTTGGATCTGCAGGTGCTGGTGCCCGGATATCCGATGGTGCAGGCCGGGACCAGAGTGCCGGCCGAGCCGGATGTGGAGGTGCTGGAAACGGCGTATGATTCCCTGTCGCAAACTTGTCAGGTCAAGGTCAGGATCCATGACCCTCAAGGGAAAAACTATTACAGGATTTCTTTTGATGGTTGGGTTCGGAAGATTACTAACCGCTACGACCAGAATGGTTTTATAGAGTCGGACACAACCGAGCCGGAGTTTATCTCCCTGTGGTTTTCTACCAGCGACGTGGTGTTTACGGATGCCACCAGCGTGGATTTCCTGTTGGAGCAGGGGGAGACGCACGCTTCCGGAAAAAGCCTGCGTTTTTCAGATAGGCTGTTTGACGGCAAATCGTACACCATGGTGTTTAATCTGTATCTCAATAATGCGTATAAAGACCTGCTTTCCGACACCAGCCAGTATCCCTATACTGTCTGTGTTTCCGCACTTAGCGGTGACCGTTACCTGTACGACAACACCTTGGAGAAGGCCGACGATGAGTTTGCCATCCTCTCCGAGCCGGTACAGATTTACACCAACGTGCAGGGGGGCATCGGCGTGTTTGCCGCTTCGAACAACCGGAAAATCAAGTTGAAACCGGTGTTCAGGCGGATCCAGTAGCGGTCATTCCTGTCGGTTGTTGTTGCTTATCGGAAGTCTGCCAGCTCGCGGCTGTCAAAGACGGGGCCTTCCGTGCAGACACATTGGTTGCCGTGTTCAACGGTCGGTGTGACGCAGCAGAGGCATGCGCCCACGCCGCAGGCCATGGTGTTTTCCAGCGACACTTCGCATGGGATGCCCGCCGCTTCGGCCAACCGTGCCACTGCCTTCATCATCGGGGTGGGGCCACAGCAGAAAATCTTGTCAAAATCAGAAATATTTTGGAAAACAGTGTGTTGGGT
Organism: Bacteroidales bacterium UBA1195; assembly: GCA_002309855.1. GTDB lineage: Bacteria > Bacteroidota > Bacteroidia > Bacteroidales > WCHB1-69 > UBA1195. The sequence continues at coordinate 37,997 of DBYD01000057.1, read as the reverse complement.
TATGATTCCCTTTTCGCCTATGCTTCCGTCATCGGTGCAGAGCAGAGGAGTCTCCTCAAACAATGTCCGGAGGCTTAGCGCACGCTCCGTCCTGCCAGCCAGCAGCACTGTAGGTGCAACACCGGATTCCCGCATTTTTTTTGAGAGCAGCACCATCGGGGCGATGCCGGCACCGCCGCCCAAAAGCAGCGGCTTGCGGTTCCCTGTAAAGTCAAATCCGTTCCCAAGCGGGAAAACTATGTCCAGATTCTCCCCAGGTTTGCAGCAGCTCAGCCCGACAGTCCCTTTCCCCACCTTTTTTATATAAAGTGTCAGGATGTTTTCACGAAGGTCAGCATCGCACACCGAAATGGGCCGGCGCAGGAACACGCCTTCCGTATGTGGGACCAGAACCTGTACGAACTGCCCCGGTCTGATTCCCTCAAGTGACGCTCCAACAGGTTGGAGTTTCAGCAGAAAGTCCTGGTCGGGAAGGGGAGTGTTTTCCAGTATTTTGAATAGTGCCTGATGTTTCATTTGAATATCACTTCAATGGTTTCTTCTATGGTCCAGTTGGCTTTTATCGTCCATGTTTTTGGATTGATGAAAACCTGTTCCGGTTCCTGGTGGGTAATGTATTTTCCGGTGTCCCACACTCCGTTGCCGTTGTCATCGGCAACAACGCGAAGCCGGTAGTCACCCTCCTTCAGGTGCGGAAATGTTATGCGCAGCGTGTCACCGGTCACGGAAGCGGCCGGAACGCTCTGCTCATAGCGGATATTGTACTTGGTATCGGTCAGTTGCAGGAGATAGTCACGCTTGTCCGGCAGCAGCAATGACAGCTGCAGCTGCCCGTATTCCTTTTTCCCTTTCACTGTAAAGGCAAGCTTGAGGCTGTCGTTATATTGCCCGTTCCATGCCACGCAAGAGGAGTCGGCAACAATAAGCAGGTAGTCGCAGCGGGAACGCAGCGGGTAGTCAATCTGCAGCTGCCGTGGCAGCTCCGGATCACGTAGAATGCCGAATTTCTCAACTTTCAGTGTGTCCGATTCCTTCCGTCGGATTTCATATAGTGTGAAGGCGGCGGTGTCGGCTGAACGGAGCGGAAAATGGAACCTGATGGTGAATTTCTCTCCGATTTCCACCTTATTGTTCTCCCGATGCTCCAACGGTTTCCGGATTGAGTCGCGCTCTTTTCCTCCGCCTCCGCACGGGTTGAGCGTAATTGTGTCTGTACCACCGTCATGTTGCAATAGAAATGTTTCCTCGCAGTTACGGGTGGAATCGTAAAAGTAGGCTATCACCGTGTCGCCTGTCGCGTTACGTTCAGTCAGGTGGCCGGATGTTACATCGCGCAGGGATTGAAGAAGGAATGTGTCGGTCGGAATGTTGAATGCAAACTTGTGTATGCCCTTTTCAGTTGAACTACAACTCAGGAAACGTGTCTTCTCCGGTTTTTCAGTGAACATAAGAAGGGAAATCGGACGCCTGTTACTGTCCACAACACCTTTTGCCTCCGGAATTACAGTGATACTGTCCGGCAGGAAAGCGACACCTTCGTCCGTCTGGTCGAAACAGCGGTTGAAATTTTTGTCGGCCACCGCATAAATCCTGAATGGACGGGCTGGCAGGTGGTTGAATGAAAATGCGCCCTGCTTGTCAGTAAGTGTAAAAAAATCAGACTGATCGCGCATCGGGCAGGAATCCTCCTGTTGGGTGTAGAGCAGCACACAGGCATTTGCGACAGGTTGAAGGGTGTAGGCATCCTTTACAATGCCGCTTAACTGGCAGCTGTCCAACCCCTCGCCGGTGCTGAATACCACTGATGTGGCAGGCATGTGATTCCCTTCGTTCAAATCGCGAATCACACCGCCTTGCATGTCAATGTGATAGGTGGTATTTGGAAGCAGACTGTCACGGAGGGTGATGTGCAGCGTCTTACCTTTAAGCTGGTAGTTAGGAGCCTTTTGCTGGGCCGGAGTTATCCGGATGCTGTCAGTCGGGGAGTTCAGTGTGACATATTCGTCAAAACGGAGTCGGATTACGGGATTGGAAACGGAGGTGGCCTCCAAAGCGGGTTCGCTCTGCACAATCTTTGGCGGCTCCGTGTCCTTCGGCCCGCCGTTAAGCACGGCCTGAGTTGCGCAACCGCCCAAAAGGAGCAGTGCCGCAGAGAGCGGAACGGCAAAGAATCCCTTTATCCGCATCTTATACCAGTCCGGAAAATCCCATGAACGCCAAGGCCAGGATGCCGGCAGTGATCAGCGCGATAGGGGTGCCCTTCATCGCCTTGGGCGTGTCGTTCAGTTCCATCTGTTCACGCAGTCCTGCAAAAAGGATCAGTGCGAGTCCGTATCCGATTGCGGTTGCAAAGGCGAAAATAAGCCCTCCGCCCAGCGTGAAGTTCTGCTGGATCACCATGATGGCCACACCCAGCACGGCGCAGTTTGTGGTGATCAGTGGCAGGAACACGCCCAAAGCCTGATAGAGCGAGGGAGTGATTTTCTTCAGGATGATCTCGACCATCTGCACAAGCGAGGCAATCACCAGAATGAAGCTGATTGTCTGCAGGTACTCCAGCCCAAAGGGAATGAGGATGTACTCCTGGATCAGGAATGTGACTAACGTGGCCAGCGTGATGACAAAGACCACCGCGCCCGACATGCCGACGGCTGTTGAGATTTTGTTGGAAACGCCCAAAAAGGGACAGATGCCCAAAAATTGGGAGAATACAATGTTATTGACAAATATTGCGCCGATAATGATTATGAATATTTCCATGATTCTGAAGTTTTATGCTTTTTTTCTGATTGCGTTGATGAATGCGACAATAAATCCGAGTGCGAGGAATGCGCCGGGAGCCAGCACAAAAACCAGGATGCCGTCACCCTGGACCAGTTTGTGGCCGAACACGGCGTAGTTGCCGAGCAGCTCCCTGACCATACCGAGCACAGTCAGACCGAAGGTGAAGCCAAGCCCCATGCCTGCGCCGTCTACAAATGAGGACCAGACGCCATTTTTGGAGGCGAAGGCCTCGGCACGTCCGAGGATGAGGCAGTTGACCACAATCAGCGGAATGAAGAGGCCAAGGCTGGCGTAAAGGCTGGGCAGGTATGCCTCCATGCACATCTGCACCACCGTGACCAACGATGCGATGATGACGATGAATGCTGGAATGCGCACCTTGTCCGGAATCAGCGACTTGATGCAGGAGATGATGATGTTGGACAACACAAGGACAGCCGTTGTGGCCAGTCCCATGCCCAATCCGTTGACGGCCGATGTGGTGACACCCAGCGTCGGGCACATTCCCAACATCAGCACGAAGGTCGGGCTCTCTTTTATGAATCCTTTGGTAAAGTTCTGCAATTGGTTCATGATTCCTCCTTTTTATTGCGGTTTGACGGTTGAATAGGCGGTGTTGAGCGCGTCGCAGTAGGCCCTTGAACTGATGGTGGCCGCCGTAATGGCCTGCACGTCGCCGCCATCCTTCTTGACTGTAAGGTTGAAGTTTGCAGGGTTCTTCCCTTCAAACTGGCTGTAGAAGGAGGGATCCTCCATTTTGGAGCCCAATCCCGGTGTCTCCGCGTGGCTCAGGACAGCGGTCTTGTAGATGCTGCCGTCGGGCAGGAAACCGGCCATCATTTTTATGGTGCCGCCAAAGCCCTTGTTGGTGAAGCTCTCCACTGCCGTACCGACGGGTTCGCCGTTGGCAAAGGCGTGGTACAGCGTCAGCGAGTCGGCTGCCGCCTCCTTGTGGAACAGGCTCTGGATAGAGATTGTCTCCAACGCCTTTTTCTCGGTTTTCAGTTCGTCAAAGGGAGGGAGCACCTGCTTTATGGCCTCCTCCTGCTTGTTGTCCCTCGCCTGCTGGATTGGGGCGGATGTGGCCTGATAGACTGCGGCCAGTGCGGCGCCTGCCAGCGCACAAACCACCAGCAGCGTCAGGAACATATTGATAAAACTTGATTTTGCCTTTTTCATTTGAAGTATCGATTTAAATCTTAAACATTATTTTGTCACACCGAAGCGTTTGGGCGGGAATGCCTTGTTGAGCAGCGGAACCACCGCGTTCATCAGCAGGATGGCGAAGGAGACCCCTTCCGGGTAGGCTCCCCACACACGGATGATGATGGTCAACAGGCCGCAGCCGCATCCGAAAACAATTTTGCCCCAGCCGCTCATTGGCGAAGTGACCATGTCGGTCGCCATGAAGACGGCACCTAACAGCAGTCCGCCGCAGAGAATGTGGTAGCTTCCGGGGATATAGAGCGCGGGATTGGCCGCGTGCAGGATGGTGGCGAACACAAAGGCGGTGGCGATGAAACTTACCGGGATGTGCCACGAAATCACCTTGCGGAACAGCATGAACAGACCTCCGATAATAATGGCGATGGCGGCGACCTCACCCAATGAGCCGCCCTGTTCGCCCAGCAGCATCTGGGCGTAGGAGGGGAGCTGGTTCATGAGTTCGCCCATGTCCTTGCCTTGTGCCAGCCCGGTCTTGATCATGCCGAGCGGTGTGGCTCCGGTGGTGGCGTCAACTGCCGCATGGCTGAACCACGGGCGCGGCATTGGCCAGGTGGTCATCTGCTGCGGGAAGGAGATCAGCAGGCTGACACGTCCCACCAGCGCAGGGTTGAACAGGTTGTTGCCCAAGCCGCCGAAGGGCATCTTGGCGATGCCGATAGCCACTAAGGCACCAATCACCATGATCCACCATGGCAGGTTGCTGGGCACGTTGAACGCCAGCAGCATGCCAGTGATTACCGCCGAGCCGTCGGAGATGGAGCAGGGCTTTTTGAGCAGGAATTTTTGAATCAGCCATTCAAAGAGCAGGCAGGAAGCTACGGCAATGAGTGTGAGCTTGACTGCGTCGAACCCGAAGGAGAGAATGGAGACGGCAAAGGTGGGCAGCAACGCTATCACCACGGTCCACATGATCTTTTTTACCGATTCCCTGGAATGGACATGGGGGGACCCCGAAACGTTTAATAGATCCATTTTTAATTTTGCTTTTATAATGAATTATTTTATTTTCTGTTATTAATTTTGTTTGCCGGAGCACACTCCGGCAAACATTTATTTCTTCTGCTGGCGCGCACGGATGATGCCGCCGGTCTTGTTCTTGCCAAGCCGTATCAGATCCAGCAGCGGACGGTAGGAGGGGCAGCTGAACTGGCAGCAGCCGCACTCGATGCAGTCCATGATGTGGTGCTTCTCCGTCTCGTCCCAGCGGTTCAGCTTCGCGTTGGCTGAAAGCAGGTAGGGTTCAAGCCCCATCGGGCAGGCCTCCACGCATTTGCCGCAGCGGATGCAGTTCTGCGGCTCCATCCGTTTGGCCTCCTTCCGGTTGATTACAAGCAGCGAGGAGAACCCCTTGTTTGTCCAGACGTTCAGGTTGGCCATGGCGCGTCCCATCATCGGGCCGCCGCAAATCACCTTTCCGGTATCCTCAGGCAGGCCGCCGCAATACTCTATCAGGCTCTGCACAGGCGTGCCGTAGCGTACATATAAATTATGTGGCGTTGTTACGGATTTTCCGCTGAAAGTCATGTATTGCCCTATCAACGGCCTGTTTTTCTGCACCGCCTCATAGACTGCAAGTGTGGTACTCACGTTGCATACGATGCAGCCAACATCGAGCGGCAGACGCCCCGAAGGCACCTCTCGTCCTGTAATGGAGTTGATGAGCTGCTTTTCCGCGCCTTGCGGGTATTTGGTCTTCAGCACTTCCACAACAACGCCGGGGTAGTTTGCTGCCAGCTCCTTCAGTCGGGCGATGGCCTCAACCTTGTTCTCCTCAATGCCGACATGAACCTTTTCAAGCTGCAGGGCCTTGCGCAGCACGCAGGTGCCGGTCAAAAACTCCTCCGTCCGCTCCAGCAGGATGCGGTTGTCGATGGAGATGTAGGGCTCGCATTCCGCCGCGTTGATTATAAGATATTCCACCTTTTTCCCTTCAGGAACCGAGAGCTTCACATGTGTGGGGAAGCAGGCTCCGCCCAGACCGACGATGCCCATCTCCTTGATTTTCGCGATGATTTCCGCAGGGGAGAGGGTTATTTCCTTTTTCAGCTCCGGAGTGCGGTCAATGCTTTCCTCCCATTCGTCACCCTCCACATCAATGAAGATGGCAGGTTTTTTCATGCCGGAAAGGTCGGCGGCAGGTTCCACCTTGGACACAGTGCCGGAGTATGGGGAGTGCAGGTTTGCGGAGACAAAAGCCTCACCCTTGGCAAGCAGTTGCCCGACTTTTACCTTGTCGCCCTTCTGGACCTGGACCACCGCCGGTGCGCCCAAGTGCTGCGAGGCGTACAGCACGGCCTTCTCCTGGATAGGGAATTCCTCTAGTTTCGTATTGTGTGCCAGCTTGTTCTCTTCGGGATGTATTCCGCCTTTTCTGAAAGTTTTCACGTCTGCTCTGTTTTGGTTGGTTGCAAAAATTAAATTTGCAAAAATAATCAAAATATTGTTTCCATCGGAAGGGGAAGCATAAAATATTATTGTATGATGGCGGAAAATGGCAGCGAAATTTTTTCGGAGGATTATTGCGGAATGCATCGGAATATGGACTACTTTTGCAGATTGTTCATTTGCCTTGCGAAAGGTGGTAATTATTAATAAAAAAACATGACAGACAACACATTGAAATATAAGGTGGCGGATATGGGGCTCGCCTCATGGGGCCGCAGGGAGATTGAAGTTTCGGAAAAGGAGATGCCGGGGCTTATGTCGTTGAGGGAAAAATATGGTGCGGCGAAGCCGTTGCGCGGCGTGCGCATCTCCGGTTCGCTCCACATGACCATCCAGACGGCCATCCTTATGGAGACGCTTGCGGAGCTTGGCGCCGACCTGCGCTGGGCCAGCTGCAACATCTTCTCAACCCAGGACCATGCGGCAGCGGCAATGGCCGAACGCGGCATCCCCGTCTTTGCCTGGAAAGGTGAGACGGTTGAGGAATACTGGTGGTGCACCCGTCAGGCACTGAACTTCCCCGGCGGCAAAGGGCCGCAGCTTGTGGTGGACGACGGTGGCGATGCCACACTGCTGATTCACAAAGGATATGCGGTTGAAAACAATCCCGCCCTGCTGGAAGCCGAACCGAAAAATGCGGATGAGGCTGCCATCCTGAAGGTGCTCAAGGCGCAATATGACGAAAACCCACAGTTCTGGCACCAGACTGTTGCAGGGCTGAAAGGTGTTTCCGAAGAGACAACCACTGGTGTGCACCGTCTCTACCAGATGGCCGCAAAGGGCGAGCTGCTGGTGCCGGCCATCAATGTGAACGATTCGGTCACCAAGTCGAAATTCGACAACCTCTACGGCTGCCGCGAGTCCCTGGCCGACGGCATCAAGCGCGCCACGGACATCATGATTGCCGGCAAGGTCGTCATGGTCTGCGGCTACGGCGACGTGGGCNNGCCACCGACGTGATGGTGGCCGGCAAGGTTGTGGTGGTTTGCGGCTATGGCGAGGTGGGCAAAGGCTGCGCACAGTCGATGCGCTCCTACGGCGCCCGTGTCATTGTTACGGAAATAGATCCCATTTGCGCACTGCAGGCGGCGATGGAGGGCTTTAAGGTGACCACGCTTGAGGATGCGCTGCCCGAAGGCAACATCTACGTGACCACCACCGGCAACTGCGACATCATCACTGCGGAGCACATGGCACAGATGCGCGACCAGGCCATTGTCTGCAACATCGGCCATTTCGACAACGAGATACAGGTGGAGCAGCTGGAGCGCTGGCCCGGCATCCGCAAGCGGAACATCAAGCCGCAGGTTGACGAGTACATCTATCCGGACGGACGTTCCATATTCCTGCTGGCCGAAGGGCGGCTGGTGAACCTTGGTTGCGCCACAGGCCATCCCTCATTTGTGATGAGCAATTCCTTCACCAACCAGGTGCTGGCGCAGATGGATTTGTGGCAGAACGACTATCCTGTTGATGTGTACCGGCTGCCCAAACGTCTGGACGAGGAGGTGGCACGGCTGCATCTGGAGAAAATCGGGGTCAAACTGACGCGGCTCACCCAAAAACAGGCCGACTACATCGGCGTGCCGGTGGAGGGACCATACAAGGCTGAACATTACAGATATTAAACCATTGGTTATGCAACATTGTCGTTTAAGTGTAAATATCAATAAAATAGCCACATTGCGCAACGCACGTGGCCACAATCTTCCCGATGTGCTGAAGGTTGCGCAGGACTGCGAACGCTTCGGCGCCCAGGGCATCACGGTGCATCCCCGTCCTGACGAGCGGCACATACGTTACCAGGATGTGCGGGATTTGCGTCCGATAGTGAAGACTGAATTCAACATTGAGGGTTATCCCTCAGAATCCTTCATCTCACTGGTGCTGGAGGTGCATCCCGCCCAGGTGACTTTGGTTCCGGACGCGCCCGACGCGCTTACCTCCAATGCCGGATGGGACACCTTGAAAAGGGCGGATTTCCTTAAGGATGTGATCGGACGTTTCCGACAGGCCGGCATCCGCACCTCAATCTTTGTGGAGGCGGATCCTGTAATGGTGGAGGGGGCTGCCAAGATCGGAACCGACAGGGTGGAGCTCTACACCGAAAGCTATGCCTCCGGATACAACGCGGACCGCGAAAAGGCAATCGCTCCTTTTGTGGCTGCCGCCGAGGCTGCGGGACACTGCGGGCTCGGACTGAATGCAGGTCACGACCTTAACCTGGACAACCTGGCCTATTTCAACCAAAGGATACCGAATCTGGCCGAGGTCTCCATCGGCCATGCTCTCATCTGCGACGCGCTCTACTACGGCCTGGAAAACACAATCCAGATGTATCTGCAACGGCTGCAAATCCCCTAATTCTCCTGCAATGGCTGCAAAAAAAAGGAAGAAGAAGGCTGCTGGAAAAAGGCATGGACACCGGTTCTGGAAGGTGACCGCATGGGTGGTTGGGGGCTTTTTCCTCTTCACTATCCTGCTGACGCTCGCCTACCGATGGATAAACCCGCCCATCACTCCGCTGATGGTGGGACGCTCGCTTTCCGGTGAGCCCCGTGTCAAGACCTGGGTCCCCATCACAGAGATTTCCCCCAGTCTGGTTCAGGCGGCAGTGGCCTCCGAGGATAACCGCTTTTGCGGACATCGAGGTTTTGATTTCAGTGCCATCCAGCGTGCAATTGACCACAACAGGACACATTCCCGAAAATGGGGAGCAAGCACAATCTCCCAACAAACCGCAAAGAATGTTTTTTTATGGTCCGGACGCTCCTGGATCCGGAAGGGTTTTGAGGTTTATTTCACCTTTCTGATCGAACACCTTTGGGGCAAGGAGCGCATAATGGAGGTCTACCTGAATGTGATTGAGATGGGGCATGGCATCTATGGCGCGGAGGCGGCGTCGCAGCATTACTTCCACTGTTCTGCAAAAAAACTGAATGCGCGGCAGTCGGCTTTGCTTACCGCCTGTTACCCCAATCCGCGCCGTTGGAATCCGGCACACCCTACACCTTATATCCGCAGTTCGGCAGCCCGTATACAAAACATGATGCCAAAAATGGGACGCATCCGTTTTGACAAGGAATCCTTGCAGAAAGCGCGGGAACGCTATTTGGAGGCAGAGGGGAGACGTATTGCGAAAAATGACGGAAAAAGATTGAAATTTAAATAGATATGGCTAAGATTATCTTGGAAGGAATGACCTTTTACGCCTATCATGGCTGTTATAAGGAGGAACAGAAAATAGGAACACGTTTTGAGGTGGATTGCATCTTGGAATATGACGCCACCGCTGCCGCACTCCATGACGACCTGCAGATGGCATTGGATTATCAGCAGATCTACCGTATTATCAAGGAGCAGATGACGGTCCGGTCGTCACTATTGGAACAGGTGGCATGGCGGTTAATCCAGAATCTGCATTCCCATTTGCCCGCATTAAGAAAAGTCACGTTGACAATCAGTAAAGTGCAACCTGCCATAGGTGGTGATGTCCGCAAGGTGAGTGTGATGATGGATTCGGATGAGATGGCATAAAAAAAAGCTTTCCCCTTTTTTTGGGGAAAGCTTTTTATAAGGGTGTCCGGATCCGCTTATTTGGCGTGGTGCGGGCATTCAGGCTTGCCGTGGTTGGGGCACTGTGCGGGATTGTGCTGGCAGGGACCTTCACCATGTTTGCATTTCGGTGCGCCTTCGTCTTTGCAGCAACGTTTGGGGCAGTTGAACATCATGTAGTTGTCGATGAGTGCCTTCTGCTCGTCGATGCTGAGCTCGTCAAACTTTGCCCAGTTTTCAGCCCAAGTTTTCTCAAATTCGGCCTTCTTTGCTTCAAATTCAGCCTTCTTGGCTTCGCATTCGGCCTTTCTTGCCTCCTGTTCGGTTATTTTGGCTTTCCTGTCGGCGATCAGCTCGGCCTTCATTTCGTCGGTCTGCTGGTCCCAGTTCTGCCAGGCCTCACCCATGGCCTTGCACTTCTCCATTTCAGGATCCATCTGTTCCTCCTGGGGAGCTACGGGTTCGGTGGTCTCTTCAGTGACCTCCTTGTTCTTGCAGCCTGCAAAGATAAGGCCGCACGCGCATACGATAATTGCTAACTTTTTCATGTTTTGTTAATTAAAAGTTTGGTGATTAAAAATTATTAATTAATGTCTTGTTATCTTTTGCCGATGACTATTCCGTAAAGCACCATCGCGTCTCCCTGGTTAATTGCCTTCAGCAGCTCGGCCTTGTGGGCGTCCGAAAAGTTCACAGGAAGACATGAGAGATCCTCGCTGGAACAATAAAGAGCTATGTTCTGCATGATTGCACCGCAGTTGATGGCGGCTTCTATTTCTGAAACAGGCCTGTGGCTGTCAGACATGAAATCTCCCGGTTTGAATACAAAGAATATGGCCGCCGCCGCATCAACGGAAAAATCATCGTTTCCCATAAGCAGATTGGTATAGTTGCCCCTGCGGATGGAGGACAATTCATGAAAATCGCGCTCATAGCGGTAAATCCCGTTTTCACCGATATAATACACATCCACACAAGGCATTTGTGTGACCTTGAAGGCAGTGTAGTTTTCAGGTGTTGTGGTTCCGCATGCAACCCACATCAGTTGTGACAGCTGTTCCGGTTGGAGCACCTCACGTTGGAGGCTTGGGAAAGTCTCCCTGTCACGCAGCACATCCATAAATGGTTTTCCTCCCGATTTTTCAAATTCAGGAAGTCTTTCCAAAGCGTTGTTCCTGCTGCTGGCAGAGGCGGTTGTCCTGGAATTGGGACGTTGTGCCGTGGTTTGTTGTGCAGGTCTGGTTGTCACCTGATTTGAAGGTTTGCGCTGTCCGTAGCCAACAAGTGTGCAGCCGACACACAAAAGGGCGAGTAAGAAAATTTTCTGTTTCATGGCTTTTGATTTTAATTGGATGATAATTTTTTATTTGTCATGTTAATTATAAATGAAAGTTCCTTGTGGGCCTGCAATGGTGACCTGTTTCCGGTCCGAAGCCTCGCAGCGGCCTATTATTTGGGCCTCCACTCCGTAATGACGGCCTATTTCCACCAATGCGCCTGCAATCGCCTCCGGTACGTAGACCTCAAGCCTGTGCCCCATGTTGAAGACCTTGTACATCTCCTCCCAGCTGGTGCCGGAACATTCACGGATGTAACGGAACAGCGGTGGGATAGGGAACAGGTTGTCCTTGATGACGTGCAGCCTGTCAATAAAGTGCAGCACCTTGGTCTGTGCTCCGCCGCTGCAGTGCACCATACCGTGTATCTGTTGCCGGTATTCCTTCAGCATTGTCCGGATGATGGGAGCGTAGGTGCGGGTGGGCGAAAGGATCAGTCTGCCCATGTCCACGCCAGGGATTTCTGTAGGGTCGGTCAGTGCATAGCGGCCGGAATAGACCAGATTTTCCGGAATGGCGGAATCATAGCTTTCCGGATATTGTGCCGCAATTGCATGATGCAGGACATCGTGGCGTGCGGAAGTCAGACCGTTGCTGCCCATGCCGCCGTTGTAGCGGTCTTCATATGATGCCTGCCCGTATGATGCAAAGCCGACAATGACATCTCCGGCTGCAATGTTCCGGTTGTCAATGACATCGCTGCGTTTCATGCGGCAGGTGACAGTGGAATCGACAATGACAGTGCGTACCAAATCGCCAACATCGGCAGTTTCGCCTCCGGTAAGGTAAATTTCAAGGCCAAGGTCGCGCATCCGCGCCAAAAAGTCTTCCGTACCGTTGATGATGGCGGCAATAACCTCGCCTGGAATAAGGTGCTTGTTCCGTCCGATGGTGGAGGAGAGCAGCATGGGCACATCAGCACCAACACAAAGCACGTCGTCGGTGTTCATCACGACCGCATCCTGGGCGATGCCAGCCCAGACGGAAAGGTCTCCGGTCTCCTTCCAATAAAGGTAGGCCAGCGAAGATTTCGTACCTGCCCCGTCCGCATGCATGATGTTGCAGTATGCGGGATCCCCACCAAGATAATCGGGGATGATTTTGCAGAAGGCGCCGGGGAAAAGCCCTTTGTCCAGTTTGGAAATGGCGTTATGCACATCCTCCTTGGAGGCGGAAACACCCCGCAGACTGTAATCCATTTCGTTCTTTCCCATTGTCACGCTTTTTTCACGTAGGCCTGAATGATGTTGAGAATCACCTGAACGGCCTTTTCCATCGATTCAAGAATCACATACTCGTACCGTCCGTGGAAATTATGCCCGCCTGCAAAGAGGTTGGGGCAGGGCAGTCCCATGAAGGAGAGGCGTGCCCCGTCAGTGCCGCCACGGATGGGCACAACCTTTGGGGTGATTCCGGCCTCGCGGATGGCCTCTTCGGCAATATCGACAATGAAACGGTGCTTCTCCACCTGCTCGCGCATGTTGTAGTACTGGTCCTTGATTTCGCAGCGGACAATCTGTCCATATTTTTTATTAATGTAGTCCACCGCATCCTGCAAAAGTTTTTTCTTCGCTTCAAACTTTTCGCGGTCGTGGTCACGGATGATATACTGCATTTTTGTTTCATCCACAGTGCCATCCATTTTTATCAGCAGATAAAAGCCCTCATAGTCCTGGGTAAGTTCAGGCCGCTGCCCGACAGGGAGCATGCGGTGCAGTTCCATTGCAACCAGTTGGGAGTTTATCATTTTGTCCTTGGCGTATCCCGGATGGATGTTTTTGCCCTGGATATGGATGGTTGCGCCGGCCGCATTGAAGTTCTCGTATTCCAGTTCGCCGATCTGCCCGCCATCCATGGTGTAAGCGTAGTCCGCGCCAAATTTCTGTACGTCGAAATGATCCACGCCGCAACCTATCTCCTCATCAGGCGTGAAGCCGATGGCGATGGGGCCGTGCTCAACCTCCGGATGCTGCATCAGATACTCGACCGCACACATGATTTCAGTGATTCCGGCCTTGTCGTCGGCGCCCAGCAGGGTGTCGCCTGAGGTGCAGATGAGGGTCTGACCCTTGTAGAGCAGCATTTCCGGGAACTCTTCCGGACTGAGCTCGAACTTCCCCGCCGCATCCAACTGGATAGTCTGACCATGATAATTTTCTATCACCTGCGGACTGGTGCATTTGCCATCCAGATCAGGCGCAGTGTCCACATGGGCGATGAAGCCGATGACCGGCAGCTTTTTCGCGCTGTTGGATGGGATGGTGGCCATCACGTAGCCGAATTCATCCATTGCAGCGTTTTCCACTCCCATTGCTTTCAGTTCCTCCACCAGAAGGCGGGAGAGGTTCTTCTGTTTTTCAGTGCTGGGGAAGGTTTCCGCATCGGGTGAGGATTGCGTGTCAATCGCAATATATTTGAAAAAACGCTCTTTAAGTGTCATTTTGAATGATATTTTTTTAGTATTATAAAAATGCAAAAATAATTGAAAAAGCAATACATATTTCATACCAAACCCAAAAAATGGAAGAAAAATTATGGCGGGCTGCCTCCGCATCCCTTTTTTGATTACTTTTGCAGCATCAAACGGAAAGCAGATGGAAGAAGAGAACAGCGTTTTGAATCCTGAGGAAACACCGTCAGGAAATGGCGATTTGCAACAGGTGTTCCACATCAAGAACATGTTTCAGGATTGGTATCTGGACTATGCCTCCTATGCCAATCTTGACCGGGCGATTCCATACATTGACGACGGGTTGAAGCCTGTGCAGCGTCGCATCCTCCATTCCATGTGGGAGATGGACGACGGGCGGTACAACAAGGTTGCCAACATCGTGGGCAACACCATGAAATACCATCCGCACGGCGACTCATCCATCTATGGCGCTCTGGTCACACTTGGACAGAAGGAGCTTCTGATCGACTGTCAGGGAAACTGGGGCAACATCCTTACCGGTGACGATGCGGCTGCGGGCCGTTACATTGAGGCCAGGCTCTCCAAATTCGCATTGGATGTGGCCTTCAGCCCAAAGGTGACGGAATGGAAGCTCTCATACGACGGACGGAACAAAGAGCCTGTGGCGCTGCCTGTCAAATTTCCGCTGCTGCTGGCGCAAGGAACGCTGGGGTTGGGTGTCGGTTTCTCCTCACTGATTCTTCCGCACAATTTCAACGAATTGATTGACGCCTCCATAGATTATCTGCAAGGACGCGATTTCCAGATTTATCCTGATTTCCCGACCGGCGGTTTCGTCGATGTGCGCGAATATAACGACGGTATCCGAAACAAGACAAAAGTGCTCATCCGTGCCAAAATCCTGCAGCAGGACAAGAAGAACCTGGTAATAACGGAGATACCATACACCACCACCACACAATCCCTGATTGAGGACATTTCCAAGGCCGTGGAGAAGGGCAGGCTTAAAATAACCAAGATTCTGGACAAAACCGCGGAACAGGCGGAAATAATCCTGCAGCTGGCGCCCAACACCTCTCCCGACCAGACAATTGACGCTCTGTACGCCTTCACACAATGTCAGGTGACAATCAATCCCATCACCTGTGTGGTGGTTAACCGTGAAATCCAGTTCACTGATGTGAAGAGCATCCTCCGCCATTCCGCCGACCGGACTGTGGACATTCTCAGACGCGAATTGGAAATCCTCCTTGGTGAACTGTCCGAGAAATGGCATTGGATTTCGTTGGAGAAAATCTTCTTTGAGAAGCGAATATATAAGGAGTTGGAGAAGGATCAGGCTTCGTTCGAAGCGCAGATTTCCGACATTGAGCGTGCGTTCGACCCTTACCGGAGCCTGTTCAGGCGCGAGATCACACGTGAGGATGTTCTTAAACTGACCGAGAAACCGGTGCGAAAGATTTCCAAGTTCGACATAAAGGAGGCGGAGCGTCAGCTTCAGGACATTGAGGTGGACATTGACGAGGTGCGCAACAACATCGAGCACATTGTTGACTACACCATCCAATGGTTCAGGCAAATCAAGAAGAAATACGGTGCCGGACGTGAACGGCGTACAGAAATCCGCAATTTTGAAAACATCAAGGCTGCCAGTGCCGCAGTCGCGAACCAGAAGCTTTATGTGAACAGCAAGGAGGGCTTTATCGGCACCAACCTGAAAAAGGATGAGAATGTGGTTCTGGCCGGCGAATGCTCCGATGTGGACGAGATCATCGTGTTCCATGAGGATGGCAGTTTTCTGGTCACCAAGGTGGCGGAAAAGGTCTTTGTCGGCCCCGACATTCTGGCCGCATACGTCTTCAACCGCAATGACGACCGCACCATATTCAACATGGTATATCAGGACGGTCCGTTGGGGTTCAGCTACGTCAAGCGTTTTGCGATCGGCGGGGTAAGCCGGGACAAACGGTACGATCTTACAAAAGGGACAAAAGGGAGCAAAGTGCTGTATTTCACCATGAACAAAAACGGAGAGGCGGAAACTGTACGTGTCACCCTACGTCACAAGGCAAAACTGAAGAAACCTGTGTTCGACTATGATTTCAGCACATTGGCCATAAAGGGAAGGCAGAGCATGGGGAACATCCTCACAAAATATCCTGTCCGGAAAATTGAGCTGCAAAGCCGTGGCGCCTCCACACTGAATGCCCTGAGCCTCTGGTTTGACGAAAGCATCCAGCGGCTCAATACTGAACAGCACGGCCGTCTGTTGGGCGAATTTTTGGCAAGTGACAAACTTATCTCCTTTTACAAGGCCGGCTACTGCAAAATCACCGGATTTGACCTCTCCCTGCATTTCGACGAAGGGCTGCTGTTTGTGGAGAAATTCAACCCACGGCGTCCCGTAAGCGTGCTCTATTACGACAAAGAGCAGAAAAAGTACTTTTTGCGCCGCTCCATCGTGGAGGAGAGCGATAAGAAAATCGAACTGCTGTGCGGCAACCCGAAGGCGGAGATGCTTTTCTGCTCCATCCAATATCTGCCACAGGTTGAGATCACCTATACGGACAAACAGCATCCGGACAAGACTACGGAATTGTTCAATGTGGCGGAAATGGCGGAGGAGACCAAACTGAAATCCAAAGGGAAAAGGCTATCTTTTGACAAGATATACAAAATCAATGAACTGGAACCGCTCCCTTACGAGGAGGCACCGGAAACTCTTCCCGAGGATACCGACGAACTTTCAGATATGGATGCTGAGGCAGCGGAGGCTGCCGAAGAGGGCGAACTGATGGAGCGGATGATTCGGACGGCACCGGTCTCTGAGGATGTGGCAGGGGAAGGAATTCAAATGAATCTGTTCGATGATTAACCTGTAAACAAATATGTTAAAATAAATAATTTCAACTTATGCTTTAAATACTAACACCAACCCTAAATGGAAAAATGGAAAAGCTTTTTTGAATGCACTTCTGCTGAACGTCGCGGACTGTTGGTGCTGTCCGTGCTGGTTATTCTGCTACTCGCTTTGCGCGTCATGCTGGTAATACTTCCCCCCAAGCCTTTGCCGCCCTTGGATGCTGAGGAATACCAGCGTTATCTGGCTTTTGAGGAACGACAGCAATTTCTGGCAGATTCGGCCGATGCTGTGTGGGCTGAGCGCAGGCAGGCCGCCATGGCGCGTTACAACCGTCCCCATCCTGTCAATAATGGTTCCGATTATCGCCATCGTCCGACGCAACATGAAGGGATGGCCGCTTTTTCAATGGACAGCAGCCATGTTTTCATTAAGAAATATCCGGAAAAACGCTCGCTTTCGGCTGAAAAGGTCGAACTTAACAGGGCGGACACGTTGCTGCTGCGCACCATCCCCGGAATAGGGGCACGGACGGCACGGGAAATCGTCGCATACAGGGAGCGTCTTGGCGGTTTTGCCGACATCAGCCAGCTGCTTGAAATCCGAATTATTGACAGTGCCAGATGGCATCAGATACTTCCATACATTTCAATTGACACTGCAGGTGCCCTGCGTAAACTGAATATCAATCAGGCAAATGTGAACGAGCTGGTGAAGCATCCCTACATTGATTACTATCTGGCAAAAACTATTGTCGTATGGCGGGACAATAAGGGACGTTTCCGTTCGTTGGATGAAATGCGGAGCGCAACACGCGTCTATCCGGAACTATATTACCGACTAAAACCTTATCTGACCACGAAATGAAACCGACAATAGAGACCTTCAGGACTGTTATCCCGCTTTTCAAGTTTCCATTTGCTGTCAGCCATTCCCACCGGCTGCTCTGTATCGGCTCCTGTTTTGCCGAGCGGATAGGTGAGATGTTGGCCGAACGGAAATTCAATATTTTGATTAATCCGTCCGGCATCCTGTTCAATCCGCTTTCTGTGGCTGAATGCCTGAATCTCCTGACCGAAGAAACTGAAATCGGGGAGGAGCGGCTGTTTTTCCATGAGGGCTGCTGGCACAGTTTTGACTTTCACAGCCGTTTCTCCAATCCGGACAAGAAAGTTTGCCTGCAACAGATGCGCGATGCGTTGCGTGAAGGGCGTGAATTTCTTCGGAAAACAGATTTCCTGTTACTTACTTTAGGTTCAAATGTCGTTTACCGTCTGAAGCAGGATGGCCGTGTGGCTGCCAACTGTCACAAGATGCCGGCCCAGTCATTCGACCGGCAGATGCTTTCGGTTGATGAGGCGGCTGCAGGGTTGGAACAGGCGTTGCAACGGGTGAAGGCGATACGTCCGGATTTGCGTTGCATATTGACAGTGAGTCCGGTGCGGTATCTCGGAAACGATTTTTCGGAAAACAGCCTGAGCAAGGCGTCCCTGCGGCTGGTTTGCCAACGGCTTACGGAACATGTTGGCGGGACATTCTATTTTCCGGCATACGAAATCATGACTGACGATTTGCGGGACTACCGTTTTTACGCGACCGACCGCATCCACCCTTCGGATGAGGCTGTGGCATACATCTGGCAATGTCTCTCCTCCGTGTCGTTTTCAGAAGAGACTGTCGCACTGAACCGTCGGCTGGAGGCGTTGGCTGCCGCCATGAGACACCGGCCTGCCTTTCCGCAATCCGAGGCCTTCGTGCGTTTCCGACAGCAATGGCAGGAGGAGCTGGCGCACCTTCGGACGGAATATCCGATGCTGGATTTCACGGTGGAAGAACGATATTTTTTTTCAGATTGTTTGTGATTTGTATCCCGATTATTTTTATATTTGTAATTTTATGCAAATAATACAGATTATGTAGGAATGGAAGGTAATAGATTGAAAATATGGATTATTTTTTTCCATAACGAGATTGCTCCCGAAGAGGTTCCCGCATTCAGGGGCGCGGTGATTGCCAATTCCGGGTCGGAAAGCCTGCTTTTTCATAATCATGAGTCGGATGAACGGTTGAGATACCGTTATCCGCTGATCCAGTACAAACGGATTAATCGTAAGGCGGCCATTGTATGTGTGGGAGAGGGCGTGGAGAAGTTCGGTGCTTTTTTTGCCAATTGCAGTTTTGATGTCCTGATTGGTTCCCGCTGTGTCACGCTCCAGGTGGAGCGGACAAATGCGTACCGGCATCTGTTGCAGCTATGGGATACGATGTTCATCTATCGCATCCGCAAATGGCTGCCGCTGAATCAGGTGAACTATGCCAAGTACATGGCTTTGGAAAGTCTGGCGGAAAAATACGCCATGCTTGAAAAATTGCTCACAGGCAATATCCTTTCGATGGCCAAAGGCTTGGGCATCCGTTTCGAGAAGCAGGTGGAATGCAAGATAGTGGCAATGGAAGAACCTTGTCTTATCACTTACAAAGGCGTGAAGATGATGGCTTTCGATGCGAAGTTTAAGAGCAATGTGAGCCTGCCGGACTATATCGGATTAGGCAAGGGTGTGAGTCTGGGAATGGGGACGGTGGTGAGGAAGTATGAAAAGAAAAACGAAGATAATAACGAATAATATGGATACATTAAGAGAAAAAGTTTATTTGGCAGCGCTGCTGCATGATATCGGGAAATTCTATCAGAGGGCAGACACAGGTTCTGTTCGTGGTAGTAAATATTTAAAAGTGTGAATGTGGATATAATAACCAGGAGCCGGAATACGTTGTTTTTTTGAAACGTTTTTTTCATTGCCGCGTTCTTTGACATTTTGGATTATTTAGTACTTTTGCAGCGTTGGAAGCAGGTACACTTTTTCTTGAAAAAGGTGTGTTATGCGACTTAAAATGTTGCTCTCACAGAGCATCTCTGTTAGCTTCGCTGCTTTTGGGCTGCACCTCAGCAGTCCAAGCTGTGCTCGACTGCGTTCGGTTTGCACCAAAAGTCCATTAAAACAAGGATTAAGACTCCGCCGCAGCAGTTCAATTATCTCGTTCATGCCTGCTCACAGAGCATCTTCCATTAAAACAAGGATTAAGACTCTCTTTTCGTCCATGATTTTTGTTTTTTTGATCTCACAGAGCATCTTCCATTAAAACAAGGATTAAGACAGCTTAATGACCTATTGGGCTGCGACCCATTCATAACTCACAGAGCATATTCCAATAAAACAAGGATTTTGACTCACCCCAAAGTGAATATATCATTATAACATGATATCTCACAGAGCATCTTCCATTAAAACAAGGATTAAGACGACTTTTCCAATGAGCAGACAGCATCAAGCCTTGTCTCACAGAGCATCTTCCATTAAAACAAGGATTAAGACATCACAACCTTCGTTCCTGTCTCGTAAATGTTCATTACTCACAGTGCATATTCCACTAAAACAAGGATTAAGACCACGCGGTGGTTGAGCTTGTCGAAACCACCGCAACAACTCACAGAGCATCTCAGTTAGCTTCGCTGAATTTGGGCTGCGCCTCAGCAAATCAAGCTACGCTTGTCTGCGTTCGGCTTGCACCAAATTTCCACTACAATAAGGATATAAATAATTTGATAAAAAATCTTCCGCTTATGTCAAATGGTGTTACATTATTTATTATTTTTGCAAGCGAAATCAAACTGGAGGAAGGATGTGGGATGATTGCTCGGTTCGGGCCTCTTAATGCCTGTGTTTCAGGACTTTCTTTTTTCAGTTTGATTTTACTAACTTTAACTTACAAAGCACCTCAGCAGTCCGAGCTGCGCTCGACTGCGTTCGTTTTGCACCAAAAGTCCACTAAAACAAGGATTATTTTTTCTTCTTCGATGTGAAAATCGTAACGTTATTTTGTGTATTTTTGCAAAAAATGATTAACCAACTTTTAGTTGGAGCAATACACTAACTATTCAAAACGTTGCAGAAACATGACACTGGAAGAATTATATGAGATAATTGCCATTAATGAAAACTACCGCATAGAGCTGACCACTTCAACAGGCGATATGGACAAGTTCCAGGAGGCTATATGTGCCTTTGCCAATGATATGCCCGGCACACGGAAAAAAGGCTATCTGTTGATAGGCGTGAGAAACAATGGGGAAATAGATGGTTTGAAAGTGGACGATACACTAATGAAGAAGATTAGCGGCATACGTTCTGACGGAAATATTCTGCCCCTGCCAGTGATGAGTACAGAGAAGGTTGAAACAGATATGGGCGATGTTCTGGTGGTGGAAGTGACACCATCATTCGATACGCCTGTCCGCTACCGTGGCCGTACTTTCATTAGAATAGGACCTCGTCGTGACATTGCCAGTGCTGATGAAGAACGTATTCTTGCCGAACGTTGTGCTGCAAGTCTCCCAACTTTCGACACATGTCCATGTCGCGAGGCGAAATTGGAGGATATTGACGTAAAAACCATTGTTAGTGAATATTTGCCAAAGGCCATCAATGCTGATGTGCTTGTCAGTGATAAGCGGTCGTTGGAGGAGCAGTTAGCCTCATTGCATCTTTTCAATTTACATTGGAATTGCCCTACGTATGCCGCACTCATCATGTTTGGCAACAACCCAAGGTATTTCATGCCTGGAGCCTATATTCAGTTTGTGCGCTTTAAGGGAAGCACTAATGGTGGCGAGATATTGAATGAGCGGAGATTTGACGGTTGCCTCTACAAAATGCTGCCGGAATTGGAGAACTTCATCCGTGATGCTATTGTAACGAAACGTCCTGTTCCAGTGAGTATTTTTCGGGAGAAGGATGTGTTGAACTATCCATTCAAGGCATTGCGCGAATTAATGATGAATGCTGTGATGCATCGGGATTATCAGTCTAACATGCCCACACGCCTTTATCAATATGATAACCACATTGAGGTGATGAATCCAGGCGGATTGTACGGGCAAGCTCGTCCGGAGAATTTCCCATATGTGAACGACTATCGTAACGGTGTGGTGGCGGAAATGATGAAAACGTTGAATTATGTCAATATGTTTAATCATGGCATAAACGAAGTGCAGACTTTGTTAAGGGAAAATGAAAATCCGGAAGCGGTGTTCAATGTTAGTTATTTGACCGCATTCAGCGTGGTGGTGAAGGAGGATGATGAAACCAACTGTTCACCAGCTGTTCACCGGCTACTTGAAGACTTGTCAATTCAAGTTAAATCATTGATACAAAGTTTTAAAGAAAAAGAAATGTCTGTGCCTGAACTAAAAATGGTCACGAACTGTTCACCACAAAGTAAGCAACTGTTCATTAAACAGTTTATTGTTCCTGCCATTGCAGCAGGCTTGATAGAAAGAACTCATCCTGAGAACCTTCACCACCCAAGGCAGAAATACTATCTGACCAAATTCGGACAGGCTGTACAGGGGTTGCTGGGGAGACAGAATAATAAATAGTTGTAAATCTAAATTTCTTCAATATAAAAAACGAGTTAATAACCATAACCAACCAATCCTATCATGAAAATAAAGGAAATAATCGGATACATGGAGGCCTGGGCGCCGCTTGCGTGCCAGGAGAGTTACGACAATTCCGGCCTGCAGGTAGGGGATCCTGAGACAGAGTTCCTCGGAGGTCTGGTATGTCTTGATGTCACGCCCGAAAGGGTGGAGGAGGCTGCGGCTACCGGTGCCAACCTTATTGTCTCGCACCATCCGGTGCTGTTCCATCCGCTGCGTCAGGTATGCGGCGGCAAACTTTCGGAACAGATTGTGATAAAGGCCATAAAGAACGGAATTGCCATCTATTCGGCACACACCTGCTTGGACAACGTGCGCAGCGGGGTTAACGCCTGCCTTGGCCGGACTCTCGGTCTGGAGAACACGGATTTTCTCCAGCCAAACTGCAGCCTGCCCGATGCTGGAGGCGGCATAATCGGGGAGCTGGAGGCGCCAATGGAGGAGGGGGAAATCCTTTCCATGGTGAAAAAACAGCTGCGGCTTCCCGTACTCCGGCACAGCCGCCTTCGGGGGAAACCTGTCCGTCGCGTGGCAGCATGCGGCGGTGCGGGAGGATTCATGCTGCAGGACGCAATACGCCGCGGAGCCGATGCATTTGTTGTGGGCGAGGCTCATTATCATGATTTTATAGACTTTCAGGATAATATTCTGATAGTTGAGGTCGGACATTATGAGAGCGAATGCCTGATAAAATCTGAAATATTCGCCAGACTTAACGAAAAATTTGGTAATTTTGCAGTTTCGGAAAAGGAGCTTACTCCTTATAATTATTTGTAATTTTAATTAAGATAGTAGACATGCAATCAAAGGAAAATCAAGAACAACAGGAATTACAATCCGTTGAAAACAGTCTGATCGCCTTGCGGAAACTTCAGATTATTGATTCCAAAATTGATAAAATCCGTACCATCCGTGGGGAACTTCCGTTGGAGGTCCGGGATTTGGAGGCGGCCTGTGAGGGTATTGAGACCCGTATCCACAAGATTGAGGAGGTGATAAAGGAATTTCAGGCTAAAATCACTGAACGGGAAACCATTAGCAAAAATGCCAACACTGCCATTTCAAAATATAAGGAGCAATTGGACAATGTGCGCAATAACCGCGAATATGATGCCCTGAACAAGGAAATCGAATACCAGACACTTGAAATCGAGTTGAGCAACAAGAAGATTGATGATTTCAAGCGTTCCATTGAGGCCAAAAACGAGGAAATCGCCACCTGCAACGCTGAACTGGAAGTGACGCAGGATGAACTGAAAAACAAGAAATCCGAACTGGATGACATCATTGCCGAGACAGAAAAGGAGGAGAACCGCCTGTTGGCAAATGTCACCAAATATGAATCCGCTATCGAACCCAGGCTGCTCACCGCCTTCAAGCGCATCCGCAACAATATGCGCAACGGACTGGCGGTTGTGAAGATTGAAAGGGATGCCTGCGGCGGCTGTTTCAGCAAAATCTCCCCACAGCGCCAGCTGGACATCTGCATGCACAAGAAGATAATTGTCTGCGAGTTCTGTGGACGCATCCTTATTGACACCCGGATTGCGGACATTGCTAACCAAGAAATGCAGGAGATTGACGAATGAAA
This sequence comes from Bacteroidales bacterium UBA1195, assembly GCA_002309855.1. Taxonomy (GTDB): domain Bacteria; phylum Bacteroidota; class Bacteroidia; order Bacteroidales; family WCHB1-69; genus UBA1195. The sequence continues at coordinate 14,285 of DBYD01000057.1, read as the reverse complement.
AAGGGAATCATAATCTTAGTGGCGGGATTTTTGTTTGTATCCTGCGGGGCAGTGCAACAACTTGCCAAAATCACCAATCTGAAAAACTGCAATTTTGACCTTCGTAAGATAGAAAGTGTCCAGGTTGCGGGCATCAACGTGACGAACTTTAACGGTTTTTCCGCTACAGACCTTGTCAATCTGGCCGCCTGTGTCGCCAACAAGAAAATTCCGGTGGTGATGGGTGTGCAGGTGGGCGTTGACAATCCCGGAGCCTCTTCAGCCACCGTCACCCGCATGGAATGGCTCTGCACCGTGGACAACAAGCAGATGGCCACCGGTGTCGTTTCCGACCGCTATTCAATACCGGCGGGCGGTTCGGTCACCATTCCATTGAAGGTGAGCATGGATGCCTATGACCTTTTCTCATCCTCTGGCGTTGATGCCGTAAAGGCGTTCATCAACAGTTTTTCAAAGGATGACCATACCTCTTCACGGGTGGCGGTCAAGGTGAAACCCACCGTGGAACTGGGTTCGGCCACTGTGACGATGCCAAATTATATTACATTGATATCCAATAAGTAAACTATGCCTTTTGTCTTTGAATCCATTAAAGCGGTTACACGGCCCGATTACAAGGTCGCCGTTCTGGGTGGGGGCAGTTGGGCAACCGCTATTGTAAAAATCCTTTCCTCCAATCTGAAATATGTCTATTGGTGGGTGAGGGAGCCGGAGATTGTGGAGGGTATCCGCACGCTGGGTCATAACCCAATCTATTTGAATGAGGCCCAGCTTAACAGCAAACGTATCAGGATTTCCAACAACATGAAGCACGTGGTCAAAAAGGCCGACCTGATTGTGTTGGTGATCCCATCAGCTTTCATTTACGATTCGCTCTCAGTGCTGCCCGAAAATGCATTTGAGGGCAAATATGTCATTTCCGCCACCAAAGGTCTGCTTCAGCAGCCCCGGTTACAGATTTCCCTTTTCATGCACCGATATTTTGGTGTACCGGAAGAGCGTCTCGGCCTTATCATGGGCCCTTCCCATGCGGAAGAGATTGCCCGTGAGCGGCTTACCTATCTGACATCAGCTTCATGCAATCCACAACTGGCAGAGGATGTGGCCAACCTGTTCCGAAACCGTTACGTGGTGACCACTCTTTCCAATGACATGCGCGGTATTGAGACCTGCGTGATACTGAAAAATATCTATGCCCTGGCAGCTGGCATTTTCCGCGGATTGGGTGCCGGTGACAACCTGCTTGCCGTCTTCAATTCTAACTGCTTTAATGAGATGGTGACCATCCTGCAGCTTCTTCACCCGATGGAGGATCGAAAATATGCATTGTCCCCTTACTTGGGCGATTTTCTGGTGACCACTTATTCACAATACAGCCGCAACCGCAATTTCGGCATTATGGTTGGGAAGGGTTATTCTGTGCAAACCATTCTGATGGAGATGAAAATGGTTGCCGAGGGCTATTCGTCCGTTTCCAGTGTCTACCATTTTAACCAGGAACAGCTGCATGCGGACCTGCCAATCCTGAATACCACCTATAAAATATTGTATGAAAAGGCTCCTGTCAGGACCAGCATTCACCGTTTGTTGGATCAATTGAAATAATGCAGATATGAAAAAGAAAACAGTTTTATTTGTCAGTTTGTTTTGCTGGATGGGTTCCAGCGTTTTTGCGCAGGAAATCAAGGATCTTGCCATCAAATCCTATGAAAAGAGCACCAAGGCGGACACTTCCGTCAAGGAACATTACTGGACACTGGGCGGTCTTACACTGCTGACCTTTTCCCAAGACTATACCCTGAACTGGGCGGCCGGTGGTGACCCTGCACTGAGCGTCAAGGGGACAGGCAACTACTTTCTCCGTTACAACAAGAACAGGCTTTCATGGGACAATACGCTGAACTTTGACTACGGCATGCAGCGCAATCTGGAGACCAAGGTCAATACCAAGACCACCGATAATCTTGAACTGGCCTCCAACCTGGGTTATCTGTTGAGCGGTCATTGGAACGGTGCCGCCCTTGTGAAGATGCAGACGCAGATTTCCGACGGATACACCAACGAGAAGGTGACTTCCGCCTTCATGACCCCAGCCTATCTGATCACCTCCATCGGTTTGGATTACAAGCGGAAGGACTGGTCCATATTTGTCTCACCCATTACGGGTAAGACCACGTTCAAGATGGATGAACGTTTTCTGAATGAAAATGCCTTTGGCGTTGAAGAGGGCAAGACCTTTGTCTCCGCATTCGGCGGATTTGCCCGTTTCACTATTAACAAGGATATAACCCAGACAATCAACCTCTATTCCAAATTGGAACTCTTCTCGGACTATTTCAATCATCCGGAAAAAGTGGATGTCAACTTCGAGATGCGCTGGCTCTTCAAGATGACCGAATGGCTCTCCTTCAGCATCTATGTGGCCGCCATTTACGATTATGATGTCAGGTTCCAAGTCTACGAGGCGGATGGCGTAACCCCATGTGTGCGCGCGGATGGCACCAAGGTCACTACCGACCATCTCCAGTTCAAGGAGAATTTCGGTCTGACCTTGACGAACAAGTTCCTGTACAAGTCAAAAAGCAAATAGCGCAGCCCTTTTTCCGCTAAAAGCCGGAGCAATGTTTCCGGATAGAATTTTTTATGGCATAATCCGCATTTCATATGCGGATTATGCCTATATTTGCAAAATGGAATCAATATAAGGATACCCATGTGCAATAAATGGATAAAACTGTTCGTAATCTTTGTGTTAGTGTTGGCGACAGCTGGCGTGGCGGGCTGTTCTTCGTCCCGTAAGACAACAACCTATCCCAAACGGAGGCACAAGTGCAACTGCCCCCATTTTTCATCCGCAGTGACTCTGACGGACAGTACAAGTGTCAATTCAATATCTATGCTATGAACAAAAACAATTTTTGCGTGATAATGGCCGGTGGAGCCGGCACCCGATTCTGGCCAGTGAGCCGGAACGCCTATCCCAAACAGTTCATCGATTTTCTTGGTACGGGGAAATCACTGCTCCAGATGACGGTGCAGCGATTCCTGCCGGTGGTGCCTATGGAAAACATCTACATTGTCACTAATGAGACTTACAGCACCATTGTGCGGGAGCAGCTGCCGGAGCTGAATGGGGAGCAGATTCTGCTTGAGCCTTTCCGCCGTAATACGGCACCATGCATCGCTTACGCCAATTACAGGATAAAACAGCGCAATCCGGAAGCCAACATTATTGTTGCCCCGTCGGATCACCTGATTCCGGACGAACAGCTTTTCAACGAGCACATCACTTCCGCCCTTGCCTGTGCGGAGAACAACGCCTGGCTTCTGACCCTGGGCATACATCCCACACGTCCGGAAACTGGCTACGGATACATCCAGTATGACAACACCAACCGGTACATGCCGGATCCTCGCATTTCCAAAGTCCGGATATTCACTGAAAAACCTCAGTTGGAACTTGCAAAGCAATTTTTGGAGAGCGGCGATTTCCTGTGGAATGCCGGCATTTTTGTCTGGAAGCTGCCTACCATAATGAAGGCGTTCGAACAGCATCTCCCAACCATTGACCAGCTCTTCCAAAGTGTGGAGCAGGATTTGGGGACTGAACGGGAGCAGGCCTCCATCCGCCGCATATATGAGGAATGCACAGCCATATCCATCGACTACGGTATCATGGAGAAGGCAGAGAATGTCAGTGTGCTTGCATCCAATTTCGCATGGTCCGACTTGGGCACATGGACCGCACTGTACGAGCAGATGAAGTTGCCGGACCAGAAAAACGCTCTGGTGGAACCGGCCAACATATTCACCTACAATACCACCAACTGCATCATCACCGCGCCCAAGGAGACAGTGGTTGTGACCGAGGGGCTGGATGACTATGTGGTTGCCGTGACCGACAATGCGGTGCTGGTTTGCAGGAAGTCAGAAGAGCAGAACATCCGGCAGTTTGTGGCGGATGTGCAGATATCCAAAGGGGAAAAGTTTGTATAGGCGATATGGAGGGAAAAGAGACGAACATCCGGGCGGTTGCCGACGAGAGCTACAAATACGGCTTCACCACCGATATAGATACCGAATATTTCCCCAAGGGATTAGATGAGGAAATTATCCGGAAAATTTCCGCCTACAAGCAGGAGCCTGACTGGCTTCTGGAATTCCGGCTGGAGGCATATCAAAAATGGCTGCGCATGAAGGAACCCACATGGGCACACCTGCATTATCCTCCCATCAGTTACAATGACATCATCTACTTTGCCGTCCCAAGAAAAAAGAAAAAGTTGGGCAGTATGGAGGAGGTGGATCCGAAGCTGCGGGAAATGTTCGACAAATTGGGCATTTCGCTCGAAGAGCAGAAGCGTCTCGCAAATGTGAGCGAAGTTGCGGTGGATGCCGTGGTGGATTCGGAATCGGTCAAGACCACCTATCAGGAGACACTGCGACGTGAGGGCATTATTTTCTGCTCCTTCGGCGAAGCGGTTCGCGAGCATCCCGACCTTGTTCGGGAATATTTGGGCAAGGCGGTGTCTTCAGGCGACAATTTTTTCGCCGCACTTAACTCTGCGGTCTTCAGCGACGGCTCATTCTGCTACATTCCGAAAGGGGTGCGCTGTCCCATAGAACTTTCCACCTATTTCCGCATCAATGCCATGAACACCGGCCAGTTCGAACGCACATTAATTATAGCCGATGATGATGCCTATGTCAGTTACATGGAGGGCTGTACGGCACCGCAACGCGACGAGAACCAACTGCATGCTGCCGTGGTGGAGATTTTTGCAAAAGATCGTGCCGAAGTGCGCTATTCCACGGTGCAGAACTGGTATCCTGGCGACAAGGATGGCAAGGGCGGCATATATAATTTTGTTACCAAACGCGGCATTTGTGAGGGGTTCCGCTCCAAGATATCCTGGACCCAGGTGGAGACTGGCTCCGCCGTCACATGGAAATATCCCGGCTGCGTGCTCAAGGGCGACGAATCGGTCGGGGAGTTCTATTCCGTCGCGCTTACCAACAACTACCAGCAGGCTGACACCGGCACAAAGATGATACATCTTGGTCGTAACACCCACAGCACCATCATTTCAAAGGGCATCTCTGCCGGACACAGTGAGAACAGCTACCGTGGTCTGGTTCATATCGGAAAAAACGCGCAACGCGCCAGAAACTATTCCCAATGCGATTCGCTACTGCTTGGCGACCTGTGCGGCGCCCACACATGGCCCTTCATCGAATGCCAGAACGAAACCGCCATTCTGGAGCATGAGGCCTCAACATCGAAAATTTCGGAGGAGCAGTTGTTTTACTGCCAGCAGCGAGGTATCAGTCAGGAAAATGCAATCGGATTGATTGTGAACGGATACGCAAAGGAGGTGCTGAAACGCCTTCCTATGGAATTTGCCGTGGAGGCGCAGCGGCTGCTGTCGGTCTCCCTTGAAGTTAAAAACGGATAAACCACACAGAAAATGCAAATCGGAATACCAAAAGGGACACGTGATTTTCTGCCGCAGGAGATGCGGCGAAGAAACTATATTTTCGACACTATCCGGACAGTTTTCAACCAGTTCGGTTTTGTGGAAATCCAGACACCATCAATGGAGAACCTCTCCACGCTGATGGGCAAATACGGGGAGGAGGGAGACCGCCTGTTGTTCAAGATTCTCAATTCAGGCAATTTCCTGGAGAAAGCCGATTTGTCCGAAACCAATCTGAACAGGCTTTCCGCCGTATTGTGCGAAAAGGGGCTGCGCTATGACCTTACGGTGCCGTTCGCCCGTTTTGTTGTGCAGCACCGGCAGGAACTTCCCATGCCATTCAAGCGTTTCCAGATGCAGCCGGTATGGCGTGCCGACCGTCCGCAGAAGGGGCGTTACCGCGAATTCTACCAGTGTGACGCCGACATTATCGGCAGCAATTCGCTGCTGAACGAGGCGGAGCTGCTCCAAATGGCAGACGAGGTCTTCCACAGGCTTGGCATTGCAGTGCAGATCAAGGTCAACAACCGGAAACTGCTTGCCGGCATCGCCACCTACATGGGACATCCCGAACTGCTGACCGACATCACTGTAGCCATAGACAAGCTGGACAAGATAGGCTGGGATGGCGTATGCCGCGAACTGGCGGAGCGTGGGGTCTCACCGGAAGGGATCGCACGTCTGGAACCAATTTTCCAACAGCAGGGCACTCCTGCGGATTTGCTGTCCTATCTGCAAAATTTGCTGAAGGATTCGGAAATTGCCATGAAAGGTGTTGCGGAGATGGGGACATTGTTCGGCTATCTCGATAAAATCCCGTTCCATAATGAAGTGTCCGTTGACCTTACCCTTGCCCGCGGGCTGAACTACTACACAGGCGCCATTATGGAGGTCAAGGCAAAGGATTTTGCCATGGGCAGCATCTCCGGCGGCGGACGCTATGATGACCTGACAGGCATTTTTGGCATGAAGAACATGTCCGGAGTCGGCATTTCGTTCGGTGCCGAACGGATATACGACATTATGGATGAGGGCGGACTTTTCCCCGATACGGACAACAATTCGACCCAGGTGCTGATTGTGAATTTTGGGGAGAAGGAGCTTCAGCATACACTGCCTTTGGCACAGCGTTTGCGTAAGAAGGGGATACGTGTCGAACTCTATCCTGATGCCGTGAAAATAGGCCGGCAGTTCTCCTACGCGGATGCGAAGGGCATTCCATACGTGGCAATAGTTGGGGAAGAGGAGATTGCTCAGGGGCGGTTACAGCTCAAAAACATGTCGGACGGCAGCCAGACCGGCATGACGGAAGAGGAACTGATAACGAAATTAAATGATTTAAAATAAATAATAAGGAGTAATTATGTCATTAATCAAGTCTATTTCCGGTTTCAGAGGCACCATGGGGGGATTTCCCGGTGACAACCTGACTCCGTTGGATGTTGTGAAATTCACTGCGGCATACGCCTGTTTCCTGCAGGAGGCGTATCCTGAATCAAAGGATTGGAAAGTGGTTGTGGGACGTGACGGACGCGTTTCCGGAGATATGGTTAACAAACTGGTGTGCGCCACATTGATGGGCATGGGAGTGCAGGTGTATGACATCGGCCTTTCCACCACACCGACCGTTGAAATGGAGGTGATCCACAGCGATGCCATCGGCGGTGTGATTCTGACCGCCANNACTGGAACGCGCTCAAGCTGCTGAATTCTAAAGGGGAGTTCCTGAACGCTTCAGAGGGCAAAAGGGTGCTTGATTTGGCTGATGCTTCAGCATTCAACTTTGTCACAACCGACAAACTTGGGAAATATATTCCGGTCGAAGGGGCCATACGCAGGCATATCGATGCCATCCTGGCATTGAATCTGGTCGATGCGGAGGCCATCCGCAAGGCCGGGTTTAAGGTGGCGTTCGATGCGGTCAATTCAACCGGCGGCATAGCCCTGCCGATGCTTTTGGAGGCATTGGGTGTCCGTCAGGTGATAGGAATAAATGCGGAACCTACGGGAGTGTTCGCCCATAATCCCGAGCCGCTGCCCGAACATCTCACCGAATTGTGCGAAACCGTCCGCCGCGAAAAGGCGGATGTGGGCTTCGTGGTCGATCCGGATGTGGACCGGCTTGCGCTGATTCAGGAGAATGGTGAACCGTTTGTGGAGGAATACACGTTAGTTTCTGTGGCGGACTATGTTCTGCAGCACACTCCCGGAAATACGGTGTCAAACCTCTCCTCAACACGGGCCCTTCAGGAGGTGACCGAAAAATATGGCGGCAGCTACAGTGCATCGGCAGTAGGTGAGGTTAATGTGGTTGCGAAGATGAAGGAGACCGGCGCCATAATCGGCGGTGAGGGCAACGGAGGTGTCATCTATCCTGCGCTGCATTACGGCCGTGACGCGTTGGTGGGTATAGCGTTGTTCCTTACCCAACTGGCGCACAGTGGGAAAAAGTGTTCTGAACTGAGGAGAAGCTATCCGGAATTTGTCATCTCCAAAAATAGGATGGATCTGACCCCGGGTACGGATGTGGACACACTGCTGCAGCATGTTAAGGAGAAATATTCCGCCTATCCGATCATTGATGTGGACGGTGTGCGCATCAATTTTGACCGGCAGTGGGTTCACCTGCGCAAATCCAATACGGAACCGATCATCCGCATATATGCGGAAAGCGGAAATGCAGCCGATGCGGATGCACTGGCAAAAAAAATCATAGGAGACATTAAAAGTTATTTGAGCAAATAAACACCATGAACCAACAAACCATCCTTATCGGTATTACCCAAGGGGACATTAATGGAATCGGATACGAATTGATAATAAAATCGTTATTAGATTCACGCATTTTGGAAAGTTTCACACCGGTCATTTACGGCTCCACCAAGGTGCTCTCATATTACCGGAAAACTCTTTCCAAAGGGAATGAATTCAACTACACCATTATCCGTCAAGTGGATCAAGCTGCTCCACATAAGGTCAACATGCTGAACATCACTGCGCAGGAGCTGAAAATTGACATGGGGGAGGCTACCCCTGTATCGGCTCAGGCCGCCTTTGATTCGTTGGAGGCTGCTGTCAGGGACCTGAATGCCGGGAAACTGGATGCGGTGGTTACCGCACCGGTCAACAAAATGTCAATGCAGTCCGAACATTTCCATTTCTCAGGCCAAACGGAATATTTTGCTGACCGCACCCATAGTGACTCCCCGTTGATGCTGATGGTTTCCGACCGGTTGCGTATCGGAACGGTGACCACCCATTGTGCCTTGTCGGATGTTTCCAAAAAAATATCCAAAGATTTGATTCTAAATAAGCTGAGAGTTTTAAACAAGAGCATGATGCAGGATTTTGCATGCATCAAACCGCGCATTGCTGTTCTGGCATTGAACCCGCATGGCGGTGAAAACGGCCTGTTCGGCAAAGAGGAGGAGGAATCCATCATACCCGCCATCAAGGAGGCGTTCAATGAAAAGATTTATGCCTTCGGTCCCTTTCCGGCAGACGGCTTTTTCGGTTCCGGACGGTATGTCAAGTATGACGCTGTGCTGGCCATGTACCACGATCAGGCAATGATTCCCTTTAAGGTTCTTTCCTCAGGTGAGGGTGTGAATTTCACCGCCGGGCTGCCGGTAATCCGAACATCTCCTGCGCACGGTACCGCATACGATATTGTAGGAAAGGATATGGCTTCTGTCGAATCGTTCCGCAATGCCCTTTATCTGGCCTGTGACATTTTTGCCAACCGACATATGACGGACAGGGAAACGGAAACGGAAACGGCACCGGTGCCTGCCAAGCATGCTAAAGCGGTGGATGAAGGTAAGGAGGAATGATGTGCCATGAATGAAAAACGCGTAAAGGATATTGCCCAATGTGTCGGAGGTGAGCTTCTGCAATCGCCCCATGCGGATGACATCATCCGTAACCTGGCGTTCGACAGCCGACGCATCCAACAGCGAGCTGACACTCTTTTTTTCGCGCTGGTCAGCCAACGGAATGACGGTCACCGCTACATCGGCGACCTTTACCGCAAAGGGATTCGCCATTTTGTGGTCAACATGCAGTTTACAGATGCTGCCGCCTATCCGGAAGCCGATTTCATCCGGACGGAAGACACCCTGAAGGCATTGCAGACTCTTGCTCGCGAACACCGGAAACAGTTTCTTCTTCCGGTTATCGGAATTACCGGAAGCAACGGGAAGACAACTGTGAAGGAATGGCTATACCAGCTGTTGTGTGACGATTACCGCATCACCTACACGCCGAACAGCTTCAATTCCCAAATTGGGGTTCCCATTTCGGTATGGAGTCTTGACAGGGATTCACAACTCGGCATTTTTGAAGCCGGCATTTCCAGACCGGATGAAATGGCCACGTTGGAGTCGATCATCCGGCCCACCATCGGTATTCTGACCAATATCGGGCAGGCGCACAACGAGTTTTTCATGGGCATCAGGCAGAAAATAGGAGAAAAGCTCAATCTTTTCCGTAATGTGGAGACACTCGTCATGTCTTTTGACAACGGGGATGTGAATGAGGTGCTGCTGCGTTCCGGTCTTGCCCAACGTATCAGGTTGTTCACGTGGAGCAGAAAACGTAGGGAATCCGACCTGTTTGTGCAGGAAATCAAGACAGAGGGGCAGCAGACTGAAATCACTGCCATTTATCAGGAGAATCCGATTTCCATACGTATCCCTTTCATTGATGAGGCTGCCATTGAGAATGTGCTGCATTGCTGGGCCTGTATGCTGCTGTTGGGCTTTTCCAACGACCGGATTGCCGAGCGGATGCTGCTGCTGAAGCCGATTGCCATGCGGCTGGAGATGAAACAGGGCATAAACCGATGCCTGATAATAAATGACACCTATAATTCCGACATCAATTCCCTGCAGATTGCGGTAGATCTGATGTCGAACCAGCATCAGTACATGAAACGGACGCTCATCCTTTCGGACATTCTCCAGAGCGGACGCTCGGAACGCGAGCTGTATGAGGAGATTTCCAAGATGATATCCAATAAGGGTGTCACCCGTTTCATAGGCATCGGTGAGGCATTGCTGCGTCATGCCGCCTGTTTCCCGATGGAGAAGGAGTTTTACCGTGACACGACCGAGTTTCTACAGAACTTTGATACTGATGAACTTGAAAACGAAGTGGTGCTTATAAAAGGGGCACGTAAGTTTGAATTCGAGCGCATCTCCGCATTTCTGGAGCTCAAGTCACATGAAACTGTTCTTGAAGTGAATCTTAACACCTTGATTGACAATTTGGACTACTTCCGTTCCAAACTTCATCCGGGAACAAAGGTGATGGCGATGGTTAAGGCGGCCGGATACGGCAGCGGTGACATTGACATCGCAAACGAACTGCAATATCATAAAGTTGATTACCTGACAGTGGCATACGCGGACGAGGGCGTGCTGCTACGGAACAAGAACATCACCCTCCCGATAATGGTGATGAATCCTGACGAAAGATGTGTGGAGCTGATTCTGAAACACCGGCTCCAACCGGAAATCTACAGTTTCAGGATACTGCGTCTGTTTGAGGAGGCGTTGCAGCGCCATCCTCAGGAGGAGCGTCTTAAGGTTCATTTGAAAATTGACACCGGCATGCACCGGCTTGGTTTTGACCCGAAGGATTTGAAGGAATTGCTCCAGCATCTGCATGAGGACTCGCGAATAGATGTGGAGAGTGTTTTTTCCCATTTTGCCGCTGCCGATGACCCAATGGATGACGCCTTCACCCACATGCAGGCCTCACTGTTGGGCGATTGCCATGCACAGATCTGCGACGCTCTGGGATACAAGCCGCTCAAGCATATCGCCAATTCGGTCGGCATTCTCCGTTTCCCGCAATACCAGTTCGACATGGTGCGGCTTGGATTGGGGTTATATGGTATTAATCCGTTTGCCGATCCGAACCGGATTCATTGTGTTTCCACCTTGAGGACAATCGTTTCACAACTCAAATGGGTGACGAAGGGTGAAACTGTCGGTTACAACCGCTCATGGCGTGCAGGGCGGGACAGCCTGATTGCCACAATACCAATAGGCTATGCGGACGGTCTGCCACGTGCCCTGAGCAACGGGAAAGGGGAGTTCCTTGTCAATGGTGAGATTGCACATTCGGTGGGGTTGGTATGCATGGACATGTGCATGTTGGATGTCACCGGCATTCCGGTTCATGAAGGGGATGCTGTGACGGTGTTCGGCCCACAATGGTCCGTAACACGGATGGCTCATCAGGCCGGATGTACAGAATATGAGATTTTGACAGGTATTTCACAACGGGTGAACCGTATGTATGTAAGAAAATAATATTGAAGAAATGATTACATTTGTTATTGCTTTGCTGCTTTTGGTTTTTGGCTACCTTATTTACGGACGGCTGATAGAGAGAATGGTTGAAGTTGATCCGAACAGGCCGACTCCGGCCACCACAATGGCCGACGGTGTGGACTACGTGCCAATGAAGCCGTGGCGAATTTTTCTGATACAATTCCTGAACATAGCCGGTGTGGGGCCGATTGTGGGCGCCATCATGGGGGCGCAGTTCGGCACAGCATCGTTCCTGTGGATAGTCTTCGGATGCATATTCGGGGGCGCTGTGCATGACTTTGTCTCCGGATATGTGTCGCTGTGCAACAAAGGATGTTCACTGCCTGAAATCCACGGCAGGTTCCTCGGTAACGGCACCAAGCAGTTCATGCGCTATTTTACTGTTATACTGATGATATTGGTCGGGGCTGTGTTTGTTAAGACCCCGTCGCAGCTGCTGATCACCAATTTCACTCCGGACTGGCAGATATGGATTTGGCCGGTGATCATTTTCGTCTATTACATGCTTGCCACCATGCTCCCGATTGACAAGCTTATAGGACGGATCTATCCCATTTTCGGAATATTGCTGCTGCTTATGGCCGTGTTTGTGATGTGCGCCTTCTTTTTCCGTCCCGAAGTGCATCTCACCGAGGTGTGGGAGGGACTTGAGAACAGCCATCCCAATGCAGCCACCAACCCGATTTTCCCGATGATGTTCGTAAGCATCGCCTGCGGGGCCATTTCCGGATTCCACGCCACGCAGTCTCCGCTGATGGCACGCTGCATGGTGAGCGAAAAACAGGCACGCCCGATATTCTACGGTGCCATGATAGCCGAGGGTGTGGTGGCTCTCATCTGGGCTGCTGCGGCCACCTATTTCTTCCATGACAAGCCCGAACTCTGCGCCGGACAGGGCGGCGATGCGATGGTTGGGGTGATAGCAAGGGAATGGTTCACACCGGTCCTGGCGGTAATCACCGTGCTCGGAGTGATAGCCGCGGCCATCACGTCGGGAGATACCGCACTGCGTTCCGCGCGTCTGATTGTGGCCGACATATTCAAGATTGACCAGAAACCGATATGGAAACGTTTTCTCGTTGCCCTGCCGGTTTTCCTGCTGGCTGGAGCCATACTGGTGTACACCTTTGCCGATGCCAACGGATTCCAGACAATCTGGCGCTATTTCGCCTGGGCCAACCAGCTTCTGGCGATGGTGACGCTTTATGCTGTGACCGTATACCTGATCCAAAGGGGCAAGTGCTGGATTGTCACATTCATCCCCGCACTGTTCATGACCATGGTGTGCGCCTCATATATACTTATCGCCAAAGAGGGACTTCACCTGAACGCTCCTGTCGCCTACGGTCTGGGAGGACTGATCACCGCGGCAGCCGCACTGCTTTGTGTGTGGTATGCCATTTCATATAAAAAAAGGTAACGATATACCTGTCGGCTACAAAATAAAAATAAAATATTGGATTTCTTGTCAATTTATTTGGTTTTGTCGGGAAAAAATAGTATCTTTGCAAAAAGCAAAGGTATTTTTACAATGACAGATTTCAGCATGTTCGACTCGTTATATTCGGTCTCGAGACATTTCGCCACGGAAAGTGAGTGCCGCCGGGTGCTTGCCGACCACCGATGGGGCGGTGATGTTGTGTGTCCGTATTGTGGCAAACACCATTGCAACAGGAGGTCGGACGGCAGATGGTGCTGCTCCCAATGCCACAGGAACTTCAGCGAGAAGGTCGGCACAATCTTCGAGAACACGAAGATTCCGCTCCGGAAGTGGTTCCTGGCGATGTACCTCATCGGCTCCCACAAGAAGGGAATCTCGTCACACCAGCTGGCGAGGGACATCGGTGTCACACAGAAGACGGCTTGGTTCGTCCTGCAGAAAATCAGGACCATCTTCACAAAGGGCCGTCCCGTGCTGCTGTCGGGTGAGGTGGAGTGTGACGAGACGTACATCGGCGGCAAGGAAAGGAACAAGCATGAGCGGAAGAGGACCGGCGGCACGCAGGGGCGTTCGACCAGGACGAAGACCCCCGTGTTCGGGATGGTCCAGAGGGGCGGAAACGTGGTTGCCGTCAAGTGCGGGAAGACCGACGGCAAGGCCCTGCTTCCCGTGATTGGCAGGTTCGTTGCAGGCGGTTCCACCGTCTATACCGACGAGCTCACATCTTACAGCGGGCTCGACGCTTCCAAGTACACCCACAAGGTTGTCAACCACGGCAGGAACGAATATGTGAAGGGTGCGGACTTCACCAACACCATGGAGGGCTTCTGGGGGGTCTATCTTAAGAGGATGATTGAAGGCACCTACCACTCGATTTCGGCGAAATACCTCCAGAGGTACATAGACGAGGCGGTCTGGCGATACAACACCCGTGGGATGAGGGGCGGCGGCCGGTTTGAAATCATGTTCAAGGCGTCGGAGGGCGTCGTGGACTATATGTCGGTCAGGGATGTGGCATAAATACAA
>DBYD01000009.1:18109-19512 GCA_002309855.1 Bacteroidales bacterium UBA1195 | reverse complement strand
AAGCGGCTTCCGTCCTTGGTTGTGCAATAGACATCAAATACGGAGCGGCGGTCGCCAAAGCCGTCGCCGAGGTTTTCGCTGTTGAGGTACTGGATGTCCTCAATCTCTTTCTCGCTGTTGTTGAACAAGGCATTGAGGAAACTGATGAGCAAATCCTTGTTCATCTCCGTGCCGAAAAGTTTCTTGAAGCCGAAGTCAGTGTAGGGGTTAATGTACTTTTCTTTCGTCATATATATCATGATTTTTTTGTCATTTGCTGGTATAACGGTGATGTTTCGGTTTTATTGTGTCACATCCGAAATTGTGTCCTTTAATCATAGTCGCATCACCACGCAGGGCAACCCATCAGTCTTACATGACGCTTCACATGACGCTTCAATTTAACATTGCGCAAAATGACATCCTTCGAACAATTTCGATTCGACATTTTATAATTGGAGTAACCAATTGAAGTAAACTTTATATCATATTTACCCTTAGGCACCTGCACGAAATAATTGCCATTTGAATCAGTGACGGCAACAGCTACAATACTGTCATTATAAAGCACTTTAATGTTGGCAAACTCTATCCCCTTCCCCGTCAAAGAATCCACCACCCTGCCGGTGATTCTGACACTGTCGGTGGGCAGCACCAGCTCCTTCACAACCGGCTGTACACCGGAAAAGGCTACAGTGCCGGACTCAGCGGACAGCGTAGCCGTTGCTGACAGCCCCAACGCGAGGCCTGCGACCACGGCAACCTTCCCCATGCGGATGCGGTCCGCAAGCGCACCCTCAAGGTAGCGCACCTCCGCATCGCAGCGCGGGCAGGTCCCGTCGCATTTTCCTTTGAACTTGCACTCCTCTATTTCCAAAGGTATGCCGTTCTCCTCCGCTATCTGTTTGCGGAGTTCCTTCAACTCTCTGCAGATTTCTTTTCCGGGGTTCATAGATGGTTTATAGGTTTTAAAGTTTTTTGATCTCATCAACGCTCAAATCCGTAACTGCTGCAATATCCTCAATGGAATAGTCTCTCGCTTTCATGCGGCGTGCAATCTCTTTGCTATTGTTATCTACCGCCGTCTTCATCACGCTGTAGTTGTCCCAGAAAACCTTCTTGCTCTCCTCGTACTGCCAGCGCTCGTCATCCGAGTAACGCGCAATCTCCGCCTGCTCGAAAAGTTTCTTGAAAATGCGGTCCTGCAATGCCTTTGGCCGTTCAAGCAGACGGTAAAGGTTCTTGAGCACAAACATCCATTTGTCGAACATGGTCTCCAGTTCATCCTCACCCTTGTTGAACTTAGGCATCTCAAGGTAGACGAAGGTCAGCTTGTCGTAGAAAACATGGTGATCCTCAACATCCTTCAGCTTAATCTCATGACGGTAGCTGTCGGCGGGATATTCACCGTCGGGAAACACAAA
>DBYD01000009.1:0-17926 GCA_002309855.1 Bacteroidales bacterium UBA1195 | reverse complement strand
TTGAGGTACTGGATGTCCTCAATCTCCTTCTCACTGTTGTTGAACAGGGCATTGAGGAAACTGATGAGCAAGTCCTTGTTCATCTCCGTGCCGAATAGTTTTTTGAAGCCGAAGTCAGTGTAGGGGTTAATGTACTTTTCTTTCGTCATATATATCATGATTTTTTTGTCATTTGCTGGTATAACGCCGCTTTCCCTTTTTTATTGTGTCACTTCCGGAAAATCATCCTTACATATCATTGGCTCGGCAGAATCCATCTTGACCATTCCCATTTTATTTTTGGCTCCATTCGTACAATTACATTCAATTATCCAGAGCGGGACATATCCCGGATGTTCAAATTCAATATTATACCTGCCCTTGGGTACCTTTACTGAAAAAACACCCCTCCTGTCAGAAACAGTGGCGGCAACCATAGTTTTACTATTTCTGCCATAAAATACTTTAATTATGACCGAATCCAACCCTTTTTCCGATAAGTTCACCACCCTTCCCTTAATGGTGACATTTCCAACAGGCTGCAAAGTGTCTTTTAAAACATTTAAAAACACCAAACCGACAGTCCCCATCTCAAATTCACCGGTTTTTACACAGTCGCAATTAATTTTTAGCGATTTTATGCCCGGATATGTGAATGTGATGTAATATTTTCCCTTTGGTGCACAGAAAGAAAAACTGCCATTTGAATCGGAAATGGTAGAGGCATACATTACGCCATCACTGTCCAATGCCATAATTCTGACAAATTCAATCTCTTCCCCCGTCAAGGAATCCACCACCCTGCCAGTGATTCTGACACTATCGGTGGGCAGAGCCAGCTCCTTCTCAACCGGTTGTGCGCCGGAAAAGGACACGGTACCAGATTCAGCGGACAACGCATTAGTGACAGTCAACAAAAAAGTGAAACAGATGGCGAATGTTATCTCCTCCGCTATCTGTTTGCGGAGTTCCTTCAACTCTTTGCAGATTTCTTTACCGGGGTTCATGATGTGATTGGGTTTAAAGGTTTTTGATTTCATCAACTTTGCTGGTATAACGCCGCCGTTCCAGTTTTATTGTGTCACCAACATGTTTTTTCTCACATTACAATCCGCCAGTTCACTTTTTTCCGGTTTGCTGGCAGGGTGTCATCTCTGCCAGCCGTCAACACGGTATGTTTTTTCCATGAGCTTTTTCTCCTTGCCGGTGGCGGCATTCCGATACCAGACCTCCACCCGCGCGGCATAATAATCGCCAAAGTCCCCTTCGTAAATTGTAAATTCTGCCTTATCGGCAAGCTTTGAGAACGAATGGGTTGAATCGATTCTAACCTTGCTACTTTCAGGAAGCCTGTCCTCCGAGAGGGGAATGTTTTTCGTGGCCTCATAGCAACGCAGGAATAACTCTCCGGCCGGTAATGCACCATAATAAAAATCGTATTCATAACAGCCGTCATCTCCCCACAATTGAAGATAGGAATCCGCATCAAGACTGTCAACCGTCACCGCTGTGTCCTTACTGCATAATGGTATGTTGTACGACATGCCTTCCGGAATCGGGTGCCTCCTGCCAAAATGATCCGCGCCGCCCATCGCGCCAAATATAAGAGGCTGCAACATGAGGACAACCACCAACACGGACCACAGAACAGAGATGAGACAGTGTTTCCATTTGAAATTCCATAACAGAATAACCCACGAGACAGGCAACGCGATGAGTGTCAGCAACAGCAAGATGCTCACCGTGTTTTCAATGATGGGAATGTCCGTCATGAACAAAAAAAGGAGTGAGACCAGTATCACCAGCAGCGACAGTGGGAACACCCACCAGTATTTAAGGACAAAGCGTTTCATCGGATATAATTATATTTCAAATCACATTAACTCAAGGCAATGGCATCACCTCCTGTTTCGCGCTGTCTGCTGGAAGGGGCTGCGGTGCAAGAGTGTCTGCAGGTGCCGGCTGCTTCAGGGTGTCGGAGGGTGTGACGGCAGGTTTCGGGACAGGCTTGTACACCTTTGTCTGCCCGACTATCAGCCTCTCACCAGGATGTATCATTGTGCTTTTACGGTGGTTCAGCTGCAGGAGCCTGTTCACGGTCGTACCATATTTGCGGGCAATCATGGTCAGCGACTCCCCGCTCTTCACCACATGGTACTTGTTTTTGAGCGTGTATTCGGCGCCTGTCTCCTCCCCGGAGGAGGGAAGCGTGATACGCGCCAGCTCCTCCGCCTGCTGCATCCGGTAGATGCTGTCCTCAACAGACATGAAAAGCGGCACATATTTGGCCGGAAGCGTCAGCGCATAGCCCGAGGAGGATGCGGGAATGATCTGGCATTTGTACTGCGGATTATAATGTTTGAGCTCATCCAACGGGATGCCGGTCAACGAACTGACCTTGCGAAAATCCAACTTCTTGTATATCATCAGGGTGTCCGTCGCCTCGACCCTCACCACCGCAGCCTCAAGCCCGTAAAGGCGGTAGTATTTCATGGCGAACATGGCACCGTAGAAGGCAGGCACATAGCCCCTTGTCTCCCGTGGCAGGTAATTGTATATCTGCCAGAAATCCTGTGCGCCGCCAGCCCGCTTTATCGCCTTCACAACATTGCCCGGACCACAGTTGTAGGCGGCCAATGCAAGCGGCCAGTTGCCGTCGAACATCTCGCTCAAATCGTAAAGGTGCCGTGCGGCGGCATCGGTCGCCTTAAGCGGGTCGAAACGGTCGTCCACAAAGGTGGATTCCTCCAGCCCGTACAGTTTTCCGGTACCGTACATGAACTGCCATAATCCTTTGGCTTTTGCCCGCGACACAGCATCCGGACGCAGTGCGGACTCGATAACAGCCAGATATTTCAGCTCCAGCGGCACGCCGTAACGGTCAAGCGTCTCCTCGAACATGGGAAAGTATTCCTGCGCCCGCGCCAGAATCAGCGGCATGGATTTCAAGCCTTTGGTATAAAGATTAATGTAACGGCGTATCTCATCGTTATATACCATCGGGAAAACCGTCGTATTCAGCAGTGCCTGCAGCCGCAGTATATTTACCGAATCCACACTTGCGGAATCCGAAACCACATCCGGCATGCTGATTTGGGAATTGATCTGATATTCGGCAATGCGGGCAAACCAGGAATCCTGCAGCTCATCCCACATCCGCCGTATCTGCGTCTCCGCCTCCTCACCGCACAGGGTGTCCGAGGGGGTCACATGCAGACGTGGCTGCGCAGGCAGCGCAAGCTGGCAGGAGAAAAACAACAACAGACCGATGCAGCGGAGGAACCTACGCATTCACCGCCTCCTTCAAATAATCCTTCAGATACGAAAACACAATGTCGATGCGGCTGTCGAACGCCTCCCGCGTGGCATAGCCGACATGCGGCGCCATCACCACATTGGGCGCATGCAAAAGCGGATGGTTTTCCGGAAGCGGCGGCTCTTTCTCATACACATCAAGCCCCGCACCGGCCAGACGCCCTTCGCGCAGCGCGACCGCCAGCGCATCCATATCGACCACATTACCGCGCGCCGTATTAACCAGAATTGCAGTAGGTTTACACAAAGCCAGCTTTTCAGCCGAAATCAGGTGATGCGTCTCCGGTGTAAGCGGCACATGCAGGGAGATGATGTCCGACTGCCGCAGCAGATCATCCAACGGAAGATATGGAATGCCCATGGACTTCACCTCATCATGCTCGGAACGGTTCCAGGCAATGACTTTGCATCCGAACGCCTGCAGAAGTTTCGCCGTATAGGTGCCGATAGCCCCCGTACCGACGATGCCGGCAGTTTTTCCGTACAATTCCCTTCCCAAAAATGCTCCGCGGACTCCGCCGTGCCGTATCTCAGCATCCAGCGCGGTGATGCGCCGGAAAACATCAAGCATGAGCCCTACGGCAAGTTCGCCCACCGCCCGGGTGGCATATCCGGCAGCATTGCGTATGGTGATGCCGTGTGCCGCGCAATACGCCCCGTCAATATGGTCCTTGCCGGTGAAGGCAAGCGCGATATGCTTCAATTTCGGGCAGGCCGAAAGAACCTCCTCCTTCAAAGGTATGTTGGAAATCACAACCACCTCCGCATCCCTCATGCGGTCGCGCAGGCTCTCCGCATCCTCCCTGCGGTCGGGGAAAAAGACAAAATCATGCCCCATCGCGGCAAGTTCCAACTTGATCTCCTGTGCCTTTTCCGGCGAAATTCCTATAGGTTCAACTGCAACTATCTTCATAATCTACTGTTCTTTTGATGGTACTATAACACACCCGACGGAGACGATGCCATCGAGGTCAAAATACTGCGTGAGGTGTTCCACCTCCAATGTGTGCACCCCCTCCTTCCCGAATTTACGGTGTGTATGGACAGCCTTCTCAACCGTCCACACATCGCCGAAGACCGTGCCGGCATATCCGCCGTCCGCGTTGCGCGTCCCCAAAACCTTCCGCATCACGTTCACCTGACCGTCAGGACCTTTCAGCACCGTATTGACAGGGATTTCATCGTATGGGAACCCGTCCATGAACGACACACGTAGCAGAATGTCATAATATGTTTCCGGATTGCAGACTGTCACTTGGAAAGGCACCTTGTTAAAACGGTTCCACGCATGGTTCGGAAAAGAGACCGTCTCCTCCAGGATGGGCTGCTTCTGACTGCATCCGCATGATACCAGCACAAGCAGCAACAAAACTATATTTCGGATATATTTTCCCATAACTATTTTTTTCTGAAATACAATTCTACAGGAGCACCCTTGAAATCCCACATCTTACGGATTTTATTCTCCAGAAAGCGTTTGTAGTCGTCCCTAATGTACTGCGGCATGTTGCAGAAGAAGGCGAACGCCGGAGTCGGGGTCGGCAGCTGCGTGACATATTTTATCCTGACAATCTTGTCCTTTACAATTGGAGGCGGATTGTCGTCAATAATCTGTTTGAGCGATTCGTTGAGTTCCGATGTCGGGACACGACGGCTGCGGTTGCCGTATACATTCATCGCGGCATCAAGCACATCCAGAATCCGCTGTTTTTTCAGCACGGAGGTGAAAAGAATTGGGATGTCATTGTTGGGCGCGACCTTCTCGCGGATACGCCTTTCAAACTCCAGATGCGTGTTTGAATTTTTCTGCACCAGGTCCCACTTGTTGACAACAAGCACAATCCCCTTCTTGTTGCGCTGGGCCAGGCTAAGGATGTTCAGGTCCTGCGCCTCAAAACCCTGGGAGGCGTCGCACATCACCACACACACGTCGCTGTTCTCGATGGCACGGACAGTGCGCATCACAGAATAGAACTCCAGATCCTCCTCCACCTTCTTCTTCTTGCGGAGCCCTGCTGTGTCAACAAGATAGAAGTCGTAACCGAAGCCCTTGTATCGCGTGTAGACGGAATCGCGGGTGGTGCCGGCAAGCGGCGTGACAATGCTCCGTTCCTTCCCCAGCAGCATGTTTATGATGGAGGACTTGCCCACATTCGGACGACCCACAAAGGTGATCTTGGGCAGATCTTCCGGAATCTCCTCCTCCTTTTCATTTGTGCAATGCTTCACAACCTCGTCCAGAAGGTCGCCCGTGCCGCTTCCGGAGATGGCGGAAACCGGATAAAGTTCATCCATCCCCAACGCATAGAACTCCAGCTGGTCGGAGAAATTGGAAGGGGAATCAATCTTGTTTACAACCAAATAGACCGGTTTTTTGCAAGGACGCAGCAGCGCGGCGATGTCCTCGTCCATCACGGTCAGCCCCTCCCTGCCGTCAACAAGGAAAAGGATCACATCGGCCTCGTCTATCGCCAAACGCACCTGCTTCTGGATTTCACTTTCATATATGTCGGAGGAATCGGAGACATACCCGCCGGTATCGATGACGGAAAAAACGGTGCCGTTCCATTCGCATTGCCCATAATTGCGGTCGCGCGTCACACCGGCCACACTGTCCACTATGGCCTGCCTTGACTGGACAAGCCGGTTGAAAAGAGTTGATTTACCAGTATTTGGACGCCCCACAAGGGCCACTACACTGCTCATAAGTTTTATTTAAAAAAGAAATTGCAAATATAGTCAAAAAAGCAATATGTGCAGGGAACAACCGGAGTTTTTTCATAAACCGGCGGCATACGGCAAATTCCTACGCCCGGAACAACCGCATCGCTATACACCGCTCCTGCGCAACAGATATTTGTCAATCAGTCGGTTCACATCATCCGACACCCGGAACATGTATACAATGGCCGTCCCGAACGCACAGAGCAGCACTGTACGCAGCACCGACTCGCCGAAGAAAGCCGCCTTGGAGGCCTCCACGCCAAACAGCGGCGTAAGATAACGCACCCAGACAAAATCAAGCAGAAGAAGAATCGCCATCACAGCCACCACCTTCCACTGCGCCCCTGAGAACGGGTGCACCCGGATGCTGCGCCAAACTACAAAGAGCAGCAGCAGGAAATAGACCGAATATGAAATCAGGGTGGCAGCGGCAGCCCCGCTCATGCCCCACACCGGTATCAGCTTAACATTCAGGAACACTGCGGAGGCTGTCAGCAGGAAGGTGAAGAGCAGAGAATAGGCGTAATACTTGGAATAGTTCAGCACCGTGCAGCCGACACTCAGGGTGGAGTTCATCAGACGCGCCATGCCCAGAATAAGCACGACCCATTTGCCATCCGCATATTTGTCACCGTTTGGAATCAGTTGGAACAGCAGGTCAATGTTTATCCATATTATAAAGAAAATGAAGGAACCTGCCAGCAACTGGTGCAGTGACACACTGCGGCACAGACGGTTGGCCTTCGCGATGTCATTTTCCTTCACCGCCTGGGAAATCTCCGGCTGGGCTATTGCGCCGAGCGAGCGGTAAGGAACCTCAATCACTGCAGCGATGTACATGGCTATTGCGAAGACACCGGTGGTCATCAGCCCCATCTTCGCCCCGACAAAAAAGGTGTTCAGTACAGGCATCAGGTTGCCGGCCAGCGCAGCCGCCATCATGAAGAGCGTGTACCAGAGGAAATCCTTCCGGAGCTTTTTCGGGACAAACTTCAGATCCGGTTTGAAGGAGATTTTTTTAAGGGAGAGCAGGTAAAAAAGGTCGCAGAGCATCGCCACCGCATAAACAAGGCAGAAGGCAATGACAAAGCGGTCCAGATCAAGCACATGGAAAGCGTAAAGCAGATAGCAGGCGAGCGTCATCAGACGCACCCCGACCTCACGCACGAACTTTGGGACGGCAATGCGCATCAGCACGTTGGCGTTAACCTCGAAAACCGCCTGATAAAGCATGAACAACGCAATGGGCAGCACCACATAAAGGTAATGCACAAACAGCTGTGATTTCGGAGCGTACCACCTGACAACCTGCTCCTTGAAGCAGAGGAAAAGCAGCGCATAGATGGCAAAGCCCACAAGCGGGACAATCAGCGTCCAGCCGAAAAAGCCGTGATCCTTCCGCCCCTCATCCTTGAAATAGGGATAATATCGTATTGCGGAGGAATTGGTGCCCAGCTGCGCCAGACCGGAAAGCAGCACGCCTGCATCCACAAGGATGCGGGTCAGCCCTATCTCCTCGGCAGTAAGGTATTTTGTCAGGATAAAGAAGGTTGTGAAAAAACCTACCGCAATGCCAAGATAGTTGGCCAACGTTCCCTTTACACTCTGCCTTATAATGACTCCCATTCTGCGCCTCCCATCCTATTAGTTGTACGATGCCTTGTCCGGAATCTCCAGCCAACTGCCGTAAGAGTCACCTAAAGATCGCACCACACTGCGCCACAAGCGTTCGCCAGGCGTCTCGAAATACTCCCGGCTCATGTCGGCAACCACCCATACCTGCTCGTCCAATTCCCGTTCCAGCTGTCCGGCGCTCCATCCCGAATATCCGGCGAAGAAACGGATACGTTCCTCCTCCATCAGGCCGACACTCAAAAGGGAACGGATCTCCGATGCACTGCCGCCGAAATAGAGTCCCTCAGCCAATTGCTGCGCATTTTCCGCCAGCTGCTCATACCGGTGAAGATAAAAAAGCCGGTCCAGACCGACAGGACCGCCGTTGTGCAGCACATGCCGGCAGCCGGACAGATCCGGCAGCACATCCTTCAGATACACATGCATAGGACGGTTCAGGATAAAGCCCATGGCACCTTCACTGTTATGCTCCACCAGTAGGATGACTGTCCGATCGAAATAGCCGTCCGAATTGAAAGGGACGGAAACCAGCAGTCTGCCCTTTTCCAGAGGGATGCCGGTGGGCGGCGCTTCAAAGAATTTCTCCTGTAGAGTACGCATCTGTTTTACCATTGATATTTAAAACACGCTAACAAATACGTTTTTTTTAAAAAAAAGTTCGCCTTCCGTGGAAGAATTATAGTGTGCCCTGTAATAATTGCCCACATACATACGTTATAGTAGTATAAATCTTAATAAAACACACATCGCATGAGAACTGAGTTTTTTCCAAAACTACCGAATTTTGCCAATTTTGGAAAAAACTCAAATTACACTCTATAATATAAATAATTGTTTTATAGGAACAAATCGTCCATTGTGAGCGTGGCAACAAATGTGGACGAATGAACACCTTTTGTCAATCCGTATGTCGTTATGAGTGTCGGCCATAGCGCCTGTTTCGCTTCCGTTTCCTTACGAAACGCTTCAATCCTGTTGCGCAGCTTTCCCTCTTCCTCCTTGTCCAAAGTGTATTCCGCCTCGCTATACTTTATCTCGAAAATATTTATAATGTTGTCTGCTCGTTCCAAGATCATATCAATCTGGGCTTTGGGAGTTGTCTTCCTGCTTCGCCACGAGTAACATTTGGTCGCTATGTTGTCAAGGTGCATCACCTGCTTGATTTGTGAGATATGGTTCATGCACAGGCGTTCGAAACTCAAACCGAGCCATGTGTTAACCTCCGGCGTCCCAATATGGTTACTCCAATAGCCAGTTTCAGCTTCCGCCTTGGGAACAAATGTCAGGTAGAACATGGAATAGAAATCCGTCAGCTGATAGAGGGCTGAGTTTCTTTTTATCTCTTTTTCTCGCACCACATACTTTCGGATGATGTCGCAGTTGACCAGATCCTCCAGCTTTTTGCTCAACGAACCGCTGGATTCCTTGCCGAGAACTTTCCCCAACTCGTTTCGTGTCAATCCTGCACGCGCCTTTGAAAGCGCTGTAACAATGGCTGTATATGAGTCTGGCGACTTGAACAGCGTGCCATACAGCCGCCGATATTCCCGTCTCATCTCCTCATCCTCACTGAAAAACAGGCGGTCAATGTTCATTGGAAAGCTCTTTTCCCGATGTAACAAACTCAGATAGTAGGGTATGCCTCCGAGAGCCATGTAAGCTTGCATTACCGACAAACGGTCCCACAGAAAACCGCGGCTTTCCAGGTAGAGTTCCGTTTCACGAAGGGTGAAAGGACGCAGATGGATTTCGTGAGTGATGCGGTCATGAAGCCCCCCCTTGTCATCCACGATGTGGCGGATCATCCATGAAGTGGCCGAACCGCAGACTATAAGCGTAAGATTATCCTGCAGCGAAGCCCAACTGTTCCAAAAATAGCCCAAAGCTCTGACAAAACCTGAACGTTGGGTGTCCATAGAAGGTAGTTCGTCAAGAAAAACGATGCAGCGTTTCTTCAATACCACCTTTTTTTTCAGGAATGCTTTCAAAATGCGGAAAGCCTCCATCCAATTTTTCGGTTTGTCTATCAGTTCGCCACTGTACTCCTGCATTGCGTCAATGAATGCCTCCATCTGTTCCTTTTGAGTGCCATTAAGAACACCTGTCATCGAAAATGCCAGTTTTCCTGCGAACAGTTGGTTTACAAGAAACGTCTTGCCAACACGCCTTCTGCCGTATATGGCTACAAATTCAGGCCGCCCTGATGCGGAATATTCTTTTAATAATTTTATTTCCTGCTCTCTACCAACCAGTTTGTCCATATTGTAAGATTGTAGTATTTAATTTGCAAAAGTAATAATTTTTTCTGAATCAATACTGAGTTTTTTCCAAAACTCCCGAATTTTGCCAATTTTGGAAAAAACTCAATCTTCTGACAGGCCGAATCACAGAAAAAAAAGTGGTACCCTGTAATAAATGCCCATACTCATACGTTATAGCCATATAAATCGTAATAAAACACCTACATCGCATGAAGAAAGTTTTTTCGCTACTGGTTGGCCTGCTGATTTGCGCCAACGCATTCTCCCAGGAGGTCTGCTGGGTCTTTTTCACCGACAAGGCCAACACCACGTTTGACCCTTACAGCTATTTCGACGCCAAAGCCATCGAACGGTACCGGCTCAACCATGCCGACCTGTACGACAGCACGAACTTCCCGCTGAACGCGCAGTACTGCGGAAGCGTGGCCAATCTCTCCGACGAGGTGGTCGGTGAGAGCCGCTGGCTCAACGCCATGGCGGTGGTGGCCGATGAAAATGCCATTGCAAAAATCCAACGGCTTCCATTTGTGAAAAAGTTGGTCATAATCCAAAGCGACATGAATCTCTGTTCCCGCGAAACGGAAGAGACCATGGAGAGCGGCATGGCCGAAGCGGAAAGTTTTCTGACCAAAGACAAAATCGACCCCAACGTACTGCACGCACAGCTGAAACGGATGGGCGGCGAGGAGTTTGTCAAGGCGGGCACGCGGGGCAAAGGCATCCGCATCGCCGTGCTGGACGGCGGTTTCCCCATGGTGGACAAACATGAGGCTTTCCAGCACCTGCGCGACAACCATCAGATTCTTAGCACCTACAATTTCCCCAAGAAAAGTGAGAACGTGTATGGCTGGAACAGCCACGGCACAATGACCCTGAGCTGCATCTGCGGTTTGGACATGCAGAGCGGATGCGACATCGGCCTGGCCACGGAGGCGGAGTTCCTGCTGGCCCGCACCGAGGTGGGTCCGGAGCCGAAAAAGGAGGAGGTCTGGTGGGTCATGGGTGTGGAATGGGCCGACAAGAACGGCGCACAGCTCATCAGCAGCTCCTTAGGCTATGGCAACATCAACCACTGGCCCTCCGAAACGGACGGCACCTCCCCTATCAGCAAGGCGGCCAACATGGCCGTGGAAAAAGGAATCCTGATCTGCAACTCCGCCGGTAACGAAGGTACGGAAAAGAGCTGGCCGGGCATCATCCTGCCCGCCGATGCGGAGAATGTGCTCACCGTGGGCGGCATCAACCCGACCAATGAAAACCATCAGGATTTTGCCTCCTACGGCCCCACCGCCGACGGAAGGCTGAAGCCCAATGTCTCGGCCTACGCCTTTGAATGCCGTGTGGCCGCCCCCAACAGCGAACAATCTTACAAATGGGTGGCCGGCACCTCCTTCTCCTGCCCATTGGTGGCCGGATTCGCCGCCTGCGCATGGCAGAACCATCCTGAATATACCGCCCTGCAGCTGAAGAGGGAAATCGAAAAATGCGCAGAGCTCTACCCCTATTACGACTATGCGGTCGGCTACGGTGTGCCGCAGGCCGGACGGTTCCTGAACCCCTCCCTGCACCAACCTGAAAAGACCTTCGACATCACACAACAAGGTCTTATCTCCGTGTACATCACCCCGCACAACTATGCCATGGGAGATGCGCTCCATTACCACATCCGCCGTGCGGACGGACGGCTCTATACCTACCAGACTGTGAGGTTTGATTTTAACTTCCCCGGGAAAGTGGAGATTGCAACGCAAGGCTGTGAAGAAACGGATACGCTTTGCGTGTGGTACAAAGGTTATTGCGAAAACATTGCCATGCCAAGGACCATGGGAAGAACTGAACACCCCTATTCTGCTTTGATAACAAACAGCGATCACGAATACAAAAGAATAGAAACATACGCCATGGGTGACCACCGCGACATACCATCCACCTGGGGCAACCATGCCAAGAACAAATTTGGAATCTACCTCAGCTATGGAATAATACTTGCCTCCCCTAAAACCACAAGGGACTATGTCTCCTACCCCTACTCCGATGCCGGCCACATCGGCTTGTACTACCTGCGCAACGTGACCAAGAACTATGGCTGGGGAATCTCATTGGAAAATGGCACACGCAACTGCAACGTGGACAAAGATTATGGCAAACTTACCAACGACGCTGAAATAAAAAAGGCAACGGTATATGCAAACCAGCTGGATTTGGAATTCTACCAGCATTTCAGGCTCTCCAGCGGATATAACGGTTTGGGCTGCGCATTGGAAATCGGCATTTTCGGCTCATGGATACACCCGATGAGCCTCAATTACACATTCGACACGGAAGAGGAGATGAATGGCGCACCCATGAACTATATTTACAAATGCTGCAATACCGACTATTGGGATTACGGCCTTACCATGCGGGTGAACTACAGCGCATTCACACTCTTTGCCAAGGTTCACTCCAACGCATTGTTCGGCAACACACTTGAAACAATGGAGTCATTAGTCACCTTCGACAAAATTATCCGTCTGGCAGGCGACCGCAACATTGAATTCGGCCTGATGATGAAGTTCTGAGCGGAAAGCAATAAAAGAGAAAAGAGGTGGCGTGCCACCGCATCGCACATCAGACTTCACAGCAAGTGTCTTGACATAGATTTTTACGGTCATCCGCATTTTTTCAGGGAGAGAACGGCAGGTCGAATCGGATTATTGACTACCTTTGCAGTTTCGAACAAAAAAAAGAGAGCATCATGATAAAGCGCAATGAGGAAATGGAGACAATATATCCGGAACATGTATGCAACGGATTGGGTTCCATTGAAAAAAAGTTTGTCTTCTCCACGGAGGAGATGCTGGACAAGGCCAAAATGTTCGCACGCATCACCCTGCCGGACGGCAGCAGCATCGGCGAACATCCGCACCAGCCGGAGGCAGAAATCTACTATATTCTGGAAGGCGAAGTGGTGGTGACCGACAACGACCGGCAGGAGATTCTGCATCCTGGCGACGCCGTCTTCACCGGAAACGGGGACCGGCACAGCGTCACCAACGCCAGCGGCAAACCGGCTGTGCTGATGGCGGTAATACTCTGGTAAAAGTTAAGATGTGAAGACACATTAACATCTAAATAATCTATTTAAAAAGCAATGAGCATAGCAAGCAATATCAACGATATACGCATCAAGCTGCCGGAGCACGTAAAGCTGATAGCGGTATCAAAGTTCAAGCCTGTCAGCGACCTGATGGAGGCATACAATGCCGGGCAGCGGCTCTTCGGGGAGAACAAAGCACAGGAGATGACCGCAAAGCACGAGGTGATGCCCAATGACATCGAATGGCACTTTATCGGACACCTGCAGACCAACAAGATAAAATACATCATCCCATACGTGCACTGCATCCACAGCATCGACAGCGCACACCTTTTAGCCGAGGTGGACAAACAGGCGGCCAAGCACGGACGCACCGTCCCCTGCCTGCTGCAGTTCCACATCGCCACGGAGGAGACCAAGTTCGGCTTCTCCTATGAGGAGGCTGCGGAGATGCTGCAGTCGCCGGAGTTCCGGACATGGGAACATATAGCCATCCACGGCGTGATGGGCATGGCGACCAACACTGAGGACAACGAATTAATCCGGAAGGAGTTCCGCACTCTGAAAAACTGTTTTGACCGGCTTAAGGCCGATTTTTTTCCGCAGCAGGAATCCTTCCGCGAAATATCGATGGGAATGACCGGCGACTACCCCATCGCCATTGAGGAGGGCAGCACAATGGTCCGTATCGGCAGCGCAATTTTCGGCGCACGGAATTACCAAATTTAACAAACATCTGTAACCATGACATTTGAAGAGAAAATCACCCAAGCGGTCATCGAAAGCATCAAGGAATTATATGACAGCACTGTTGGCGCGGAGAGCGTCACGCTGCAAAAGACGAAAAAGGAGTTTGAAGGGGATTTCACCCTCGTGGTGTTTCCGTTCTTGAAAATGTCCCGCTGCAAACCGGAGGATACCGCACGCCAGATTGGTGAAAAGCTGCTGGAGAAGCTCCCTTTTGTACAGGATTTCAACGTAATCAAGGGGTTCCTGAACATCAGCGTCAGGCCGGAGGAATGGATCGGTTTTGTCAGCCAGGAATGCGGGAACGACCGCTATGGGGTCAAGACCGCACCGGAGGGAGCCGCACCGGTGCTGATCGAGTTCTCCTCCCCCAACACCAACAAGCCGCTGCATCTGGGCCATGTGCGCAACAACCTTCTGGGCGACTCCGTCTCACGCATCCTGGAGGCGGACGGCAACCGCGTCATCAAGGTGAACCTTGTGAACGACAGGGGAATCCATATATGCAAGTCGATGATTGCCTGGCAAAAATACGGAAACGGCGAGACGCCAGAATCCTCCGGCACGAAGGGTGACCACCTGGTCGGCAAATACTATGTGGAGTTCGACAAGCACTACAAGGAGGAAATCAGGACGCTGACAGAAAGCGGCATGAGCGAAGAGGAGGCGGAAAAGAAGGCCCCCATCCTGCTGGAGGCGCAGGCCATGCTCCGCAAATGGGAGGAGGGCGACACGGAGGTCCGCACACTCTGGGAGAAAATGAACAGCTGGGTTTATGACGGCTTCGAGGCCACATACCGCACCATGGGAATCACCTTCGACAAGACATATTATGAATCGAACACATATCTTTTAGGGAAAGAGATTGTCAAGGAGGGGCTGGACAAAAGGGTGTTCTACCGTCACACCGACGGCTCCGTCCGCATCGACCTGAGGGAGGATGGACTGGACGAGAAGGTGCTGCTCCGCTCCGACGGCACATCCGTATATATCACACAGGATCTGGGCACCGCCCTTACCCGCTACAACGAGTTCCATCCGAGCAGGATGATATATGTGGTGGGCAACGAGCAGAACTACCATTTTGACGTGCTCAAGCTGATACTGGGGAAAAAGTTGGACTACGACTGGGGAAAGAGCATCCACCACCTCTCCTACGGCATGGTGGAGCTTCCGTCGGGCAAGATGAAGTCCCGCGAGGGCACCGTTGTCGATGCGGACGACCTTATGGCCGACATGATCGCCATGGCTGCGGAGAACACCGCCCAGATGGGCAAGACCGACTTCACCCCCAAAGAGGCGGCAAAATTGGCCGAAACAGTCGGTTTGGGCGCATTGAAGTATTTCATCCTTAAGGTGGACCCGAAAAAGAACATGATGTTCAACCCCAACGAATCGATTGACCTGAACGGCAACACCGCCCCCTTTATCCAATACACCCACGCGCGAATCCGCTCACTGCTGCAGAAGGCCGGGTTCAGCTTGGAGAACGGCACGTTGGACAGCAACACCGTATTGGGCGACCCGGAAAAGGAGATTATTCGCACGCTGTACGACTATCCTGCCTGCGTGGAACAGGCCGCCGCGGAGTTCAGCCCGGCGCAGATTGCAAACTACACCTACGAACTGGCCAAAAACTACAACCGGTTCTATCAGGAATGCCCCATCATGCGTGAGACCGACACGGCCAAAAGGCAGCTGCGCCTTGCAATCTCTGCCTTCACCGCCGATGTGATCCGCCGCAGCATGAAGCTGTTGGGCATAAACGTACCAGATCGCATGTAAGATGGAAGAGCTGCACCTTGTCACCGACCTTGCGCTGATCCTGATTTCGGCCGGAGTAACCACCATACTCTTCAAGTGGCTGAAACAGCCGCTGGTATTGGGTTACATCGTGGCCGGTTTCCTGGTCGGGCCTCACTTCAACCTCTTCCCCACCATCACCCAGACGGCCGTCATAAGCGAATGGTCGGAAATAGGAATCATCTTCCTTTTGTTCGCCTTGGGGCTGGAATTCAGCTTCAAGCGTCTGTTCCAGGTAGGAAGCACCGCCTTCATCACAGCCGGTGTTGAAATAATAACCGTGTTTCTGGCCGGATTCCTGACCGGCTACCTCTTCGGCTGGACCACCACCGAAAGCATCTTCTTAGGCGGAATGCTGGCCATGTCCTCCACCACCATTGTCATCAAGGCATTCAGTGACATGGGAATAAAAAAGCAGAAGTTCGCCGACATTGTGCTGGTTGTGCTGATAATACAGGATCTGGTAGCCATCCTCATGATGGTGCTGCTGCCCGCAATCGCAGTACGAAACAACTTGGACGGCAGCGAAATGCTGATGAGCATCATCAAACTGGTGTTTTTCATCATACTCTGGTTCCTTGTGGGCATCTACGTTTTCCCATCATTTTTCAAATGGACGCGCAAGCTCATAAATGAGGAGACCCTGCTTATCATCTCCATCGGGCTCTGCTTCGGCATGGTTGCGCTGGCCACGAGCCTCGGCTTCTCCTCCGCGCTCGGTGCCTTCGTGATGGGTTCAATCCTTGGTGAAACCGTTGAGGGACACAAGATTGAAAAGCTGATGAAGAGCATCAAGGATCTGTTCGGCGCAATCTTTTTCGTATCGGTCGGAATGATGGTCGATCCACAGATTTTAGTGCAGTACTGGCTCCCCATCGTCATACTCTCGCTTGTGACCATCATTGTTAAGGCGGTGATGTCTGCGGCTGGCGTGCTGATGTCCGGAGAATCGCTGAAAGTTGCGGTGCAGACAGGTATGAGCCTCTCGCAAATCGGTGAGTTCGCCTTCATCATAGCCACATTGGGAAACTCGTTGGGCGTTATGGAGGATTACATATATCCGGTGATTGTCGCGGTGTCGGTCATAACCACCTTCACCACCCCCTACTGCATCAAGTTGGCCGGACCGTTAGCGGACGGAATCGAACGGATATTACCCGACTCCTGGAAGGCGTTCCTGCTCCACCACCAGTCCCGCTCACACACGGTTAACCAGCAGAGCGAATGGCGCAAGCTGCTCGCCACCTATTTGAAGAACATATTGTTATACGGTGTGATACTGGTCGCCATCATGCTGGCGGCATTCCAATGGCTCAACCCATTCGTATGGAAGCATCTGGGGAGTTTCCTCTCCCCCTTCCTAATCGGATGTATAAATGCTGGAACCACAATCCTGGTCATGGCGCCCTTCCTGCGCGGCCTGATGCACCAGACGCGACAGTCCGGCGAAACATACCTGCACCTGTGGCACAACAGCCGCTTCAACCGCAGCGGCCTTATCGCCATGGTGCTGCTGAAGGCCTTCATTGTCTTTTTCTTCGTGATGAGCGTGCTGTTCAAAAACTTCAAATACTCCCCATGGGTCATGCTGCTGTTCGCCATCGCAATCATACTTTTTATCACCTTCTCGGAGAAGACACTGCGGCGATACAGCCGTATTGAGAAGCGGTTCCAGCTGAATCTGAACCAAAAGGAGGCCATGGAGAAGATGGAGCATCCGATGGAGACCTCCTACAATTCGCAATTCGCCGGCAACGACATCCACATGGAGGGAATCCGCGTCTCCGCCGACACCCCTTACATCGGGCAGACAATTGCGGAGGCTGACTTTCGTAAGAAGTTCGGCATCAATATTGTAAAAATCAAGCGCGGAAACCACACCATCACCCTGCCATCACCGCAGGAGCGGATTTACCCTTACGACAAGGTGCTTGTTTTGGGCAGCGATGCGCAGATTACCGCATTCATGAAGGAGATACAGTTTGAGGACGAGGCGGCACGGCAGACCGCACGGGAGAAGAATGTCGGGTTCTTCTCATTCATCATCGAGGCGGATTCACCCTTCATCGGGAAGCCGATTTTCGAGACCAATTTCCGCGAACTGGGCTTCATGGTCATCGGTATCGAGCACAACGGTGAGAAGG
Organism: Bacteroidales bacterium UBA1195; assembly: GCA_002309855.1. Classification (GTDB taxonomy): domain Bacteria; phylum Bacteroidota; class Bacteroidia; order Bacteroidales; family WCHB1-69; genus UBA1195. Next base: position 239 of record DBYD01000009.1, on the reverse strand, counting down.
TCATGAACCCGGACGCCTCCATGCACTTCTCACTCAATGATGTGGTATGGGTCGCCGGCGAACGCCGCAACCTGCACCTGCTACTGGGGAAACAAGACTCATAGTTTGTCCTTGTTGTACCAACAGCTTTGATAACTCCCTTACTGCACCTTCACAAACTTCAATATCTGCACACCGTTTTTGGAGCGGTATCGGACAAAGTAGGTGCCGCTACTGTAGCGGCGACCGGAGCAGGCAGC
>DBYD01000013.1 GCA_002309855.1 Bacteroidales bacterium UBA1195 | reverse complement strand
TTTCCACCAAGGGAATTGTGTCGTATGTTTTACTGTCTAAATATCGAACAATAATGGATCCGTTGTTTGTGGTATGGTCCAAAATAGTGTAAGGTTCAGCTTGATCATCAAAGAGACCTGTTTCATAAAATGGTCCGCACTCATCCTTTGGCCACATATACATCCAATATTGTCCTGTAATATCCTCTGTAAAAGTTAACGCAATCCATTCGTTGCTATCAATCAACATATGTTCCACGCTATAAAGATAATGGCAATCGTCGCTTAATAGAATTTTTGTAAAAAACTCACATTCAGTGACAAGATAAACCGAACTATCTTCGTCCCATTCCACATGCAGAGGAAGTCCAGAAGCTTTCAGTGCAATGTCGATGCTGTCGTGGGTTGTATAACAATCAAACGACACTTTTTTCAGTATCGTAGCATCCGTATTAAGAGAATCATTCTCGTTATCAGTTGCCGTTTCGTTTTTGCATCCCGTCATTACTGCAACGACAAACACAGTCACGAATATTGCAAATAATTTCTTCATATTGTAAGCGATTAAAAGCTAAATCCACTTTAAAAAGTTAATACGCTCCTATAACGCAAGATTGAGCGGAAAATTGTGCGATAATGAAAACATCGAAAAAAACTTATTCGGCGAATAATTAGTTTCTTATTCAACGAATCTTCTTATAGGTGAACAAATTCATAGGATGATTTAGCGGAACATCATCTCCAAACTGAAAATAGGATGTTGATGGAAGCCCATTGGTGTCGTAGGAATATTCCCACGTCCACAACCCACTTCGAATCAGATTATTGTTTGAAAACAAACGGGAAATTTCAATACCATTGTCAAAAAAACCGTCCCCATAAATTGGCTGATAGGGTATGCCATCCAAATTGAAAAACGGACGGGAATGCAGGTCATATACATATTCCGTAGTTTGGAACCGATAACGCCCCGTAGGCAGACCTACAATATCATATTCAGGTACTCTGGAAATGACTCTCACAACATTCCCCCTGTTATCATACTTCAGAATCGAATAGGTTTCCTGATTGGAATCATAGCAGACGCTGTCTATCCTATCATGATAATAGCCAAAACGCACCATGTTTCCATAATAATCCATACTGGTCACTTTTCCCTCCAGATTGTAATAAAAACGGATGGGAGGGCGTTGAAAATAACGAGGTTCATATTGTGTTTCCACAATCTCACTCAACAGGCCGTCATCATACGCAAATGTGACAATATACTTTAAGGGCTTTATCTGGGATGCCTCATATATTTTTCCGACAGTCTCTATACGTCTCAGCAGAAACAGACTGTCATACTCATAGCTGGACACATGGTAGTTGGTGGAATCAGCAAACCATGAAATTTTTTCCACAAGATAATCTTTCCTGTGCTCATCCTGGATTATCCCGTCCTGAATCACCTCATTCTTTTCCTTTTCGCAGCCCGCGAAGGATAATATAGCTAAAAATGACATGGCCGCCAATAGCGTGACAGCCAAAAGTTTTTTCAAGTCCAAATTTCTCATCTGAAATGACATTATTTATGGATAAATCTACTTTATAATTACATTTTTACCCTCCCCTCTACCGTTCCAGTTCCTGCACGGGGAAGGTGAAATAGGTGTTGGGGAAAGGTTCGTCCTTGAGGATGAAGTGCCACCATTCACTGCCGATCGGCTTGAATCCGTGGCGCATCATGGCCTGCCGCAATATCATGCGGTTGCGGAACTGCTCCTCGGTAATCCGTCCGTTCGGGACATAATGCCCTGTCGCTGGGTTGCCACCGAACGACGGATGGCTCTCCTCGCCGAACCAGTCGAAGGTGCCGCCCATATCCAGCTCCTTTTCCGTGGCCATGTCAAAAAGGGTGAGGTCGACGGTGGAACCGCGCGTGTGGCCGCTTTTCGAGGCTATGTAGCCGCGGACAAAAAGTTGGCTCTTCTGCTCTTTCGGGTAGAAATACCGTCTCATTGATGTGTCGGAAATGTCGGAGGCCCAACGCACAAAGTGATCGACGGCCATCTGCGGACGGTAGGCGTCGTAGATTTTGAGCCTGTACCCCATGCGCATCACATCGTCGCTCACCGCCTTGAGGCTGTCGGCGGCACGGCGGGTCATCAGCGCAGTGGGCTGCAGGTAGCCGTCAATACGCTGCCCCACAAAATTGTATGTGCTGAAATAGCGTATTTCCAGAATCGCATCGGGTATCACATCCGTCAGGTTCACAAACTGGCTGGCATCCTCCTCTGGAACCGTGGCGGGCACGGGCTGCGACAGTTCACCGGTGCGCACCCTCCTTGGCGTGCCTGGGATGTCGAAGGCAAGGGTGGCTCCGTCGTTACGTACGTCAAGCGTGACCGGCGCACCCATCACAAGAGGCAGGTTCACCTTGTCATGCCCCGCCGGAAAGCCGCAGAGCAGCGGAATGCCATACGGTTCGATATACTCGCGCAGCATCGCCTCCACGCTTTCATAGCCTAGGTCGGCCTTGCATCCGGTGAATCCGCCTAGGACAACGCCCCTGCAATGCGACAACATTCCACAATTTTTCAACATATTGAACATGCGGTCAATATGATGCATACTCTCCTCTATCTCCTCAAGAAAAAGGATGATGTCGCCTTTGCCGATAATTTCGGACTGGAGCGCGGGCAGCGAGGCGAATGTGCAGAGGTTGCCGCCCACCAGCGTACCCGTGGCATGGCCCGGAATGTTCAGGTCGTTTGCAGGAACCTCATACCGCGGCACCTGACCTTTGAGAAGGTCGCGCAAAAGCGCGCAGGATGGGTCGGTGGAATTGCGGCTGGCGATATTGAATCCCAAAACGCCATGGATGCCCATCACTCCGGCACACACCTCAATGCCGAACAGCGTGGTGATGTCGCTGAAGCCGACAATCCATTTCGGCGATGCGGCAAACTCCTCCGCCAGCATTTCATCCATCAGGTGCAATGCTCCGTAACCGCCTTTCACACAAATCACAGCCTTCACACCCGGACTCTCCAGAGCCCAGCGGATGTCTTCGGCCCGCTCCTTCGCCGTGCCTGCGTACTTGTCCGCATGTAACTTGTCGGCATTCGGACCTATGACAGGCACAAAACCCCACTGGCGCAGCACTTGGGCCGCCCTCCTGACAGTCCCTATCGGCAAATGGTATGACGGCGCGATGAGCGCAACCGTGTCACCCGCCTTCAGATAGGCCGGCGCAACACATTTCAGCGTGTCGCCGGGTCCGGTGGTCTGTGCAGTCAACGGAAAACACGGACACAACACCACAAACAAAACCAACAGTTTTTTCATATCACAAACATTTTTTAATCAGATAAAAAAATTCTCATTCCTTCGGAGCCAGTGTGCGAAAAGCGGATCGGAGAAACGGATTTCCTTCCCTTCTATTTCAATCAGCTCCTTTTTCTGCAGAGCCTTTTTTACAGTGGAAATGTTGGCCGAACTGCCCAATCCATACTCCCCGATTACAGATTTATGCCCGACTTCACGCGCTTTGCCGTCCTTCACCGCCCTGATAAAACGCAACTGATAGGAAGTGAGCGAATTGGTCTGCTCCACAAATAGAGCATGGTTCTGTCGGAGCAAATCCTCCTTTGCATCCTCAAGCATCCCAATGTCGGCAGTGTCCGTCGTACGCGTCCATAACAGCCAGCACAACTGCTGAATATAGGACGAATTGCCGTCCACATAGGAATATATCTCCCCAACCAGGTTTTCACCGATTTGCCGTCCTGTCTGCACGAACCTCTTTTGGATGTAATCCCGCCAACATTCCAGCGGAATCCGCTCAAGAAACAGAACATCGCCGAACTTGTAGAAAGGGTAGCTGCGCTTGCCGAACATGTTCATCAGCAGATGCCGCTTGCTTCCATATAAGCAGTAGGAAACCGAATGCTGGTGCTGCCACACCGTCCGCAGTTTTTTCTGGAAGGTGACAGAATCGCCCAATTCCCCTATCTGCTGGAACTCATCGATACAGATGACAAGACGTATGCCCTTTGCCTGCGCAATCCGCTCCGGCAGATCCAGCACCTCCTCGCCGTAATCCGCCCCAACACCTTTCAAACTCAGCGAAACCGGATTCATCGGGTCGGCGGACATGGAGACGACCGGCACAAGCGATGTAAGGAAACGTTTGGCATTCTCCATCCATTCCTCCATCCTGGAACTTGTCTGCCGAATTATTTCCGTGGCGAACATGCGGTAGAAATCCTCAGCAGTACGGACAGAAAAGGCATCCATACGCACCACGCGCAACTGCCTGTTGTCAGCCATCTGGGCGGCAACCTTGTTGACCAGCGAAGTCTTACCCCAACGGCGTGGCGAAATGACAATTGTATTGATCCCATTCTCAAAGTTCAGCTGCAGCCGTGCCGTCTCCTTTTCACGGTCGGTGAAATGGTCCAAATCAGCCGCAACACCATATACAAAGGGTGCCTCATCCAAATTTTCACGTTTGTTTCCCATAATCCCCAAATACGATTGTTACCAAATTCGCTGCAAAAGTACCAAAAATATCAATTAGAAACAAACTTATTAGTAACAAAATTATTAGTAATAAAATTATTACTAATTTAATATATTGCAAAACAACATATTAAACATAAAAAAATCATTACGACATCGAAAATCATTCTTGTTTTTTACCTGAAAAAAAACGTTTCCCGGCTTGATAACCGATTTCGTACAATTCATCAACCTTGCTGAAATCGGTCATCCAATATTCACCTGGGTCAATAGTGACCACATCTGTCAGTTGCTCCAGGCTGGATTGTGAAGTGGCAAACACACAATAGGAAATGGCATGCAGTCCAATGGTTTCCGCCAGCATGTGCCGGTTCGGCTTTTCCAGCAGCAGATTGGCGCCGATACGCACGTCGCAACCTTCATCCAACAGCGGCCGCACCGGCAGGTTGTCGCAAACCCCACCATCAACGCAATAGTTCCCGTAGATTTTGATCGGTGAGAAGAGAGCAGGTATGGCGGCGGAGGCACACACATACTTCACAAGGGAATCTCCCCTGCCCATGTATATGGGCTGTAAACGATTGACATCAAATGTACAGCAATAGAAACGCACATCCAACGAATCAAAACAGTCGTGCGGCACATACTTGAGCAGAACACGGCGGATCCGTGTCATCGGAATCATTCCGCCACGGCGCGGAAAATTCAGACTCACCAGACCCCAAAGACGGTCAAAATGCTCTTTTTTAACAATTTCCTTAATTTCCTGCGGCTTGTAGCCGGCCGCATACATCATGCCCATGATAGCGCCCATGGAGGTTCCGGCAATGCAGTCAGGCTTCACGCCAGCCTCATCCATCGCCTGAAGGAATCCCAAATGTGCATAACCCAAGGCAGCCCCGCCACTGAGGGTAATCCCGATTTTATGGGTTTCGGCAGGAATAACATCCTGTCCTGCCAGTTGCGCCCCTGCATGAAGGGCGAAAAGTTGTAGTGTGACCATAAACAACAGTTTTTTCATCTGTCCAATCCAATTTGCATAGGAATAATGCAAAAAAAGCGGAATTATTGCCCTCCTCCTTTCGGATTGCCGCTTTTTTTTCCACCATTGGTCCAACGAATCCCCATTTTTGCTATTTTTGCATTTTAATTCAATACGTATCGGAAGAGAGCACAGTACCATGCCAGCAGATCTGAGACAATGGCTACCTATTAATAAAAAGGAGATGGAACTCCACGGATGGGACGAAGTTGATGTTGTTCTCATCAGCGGAGACGCCTATGTGGACCATCCCTCCTTCGGGGCGGCCGTCATCGGTCGCGTGCTGGAACATGAGGGCTGCCGTGTGGCCATACTGCCCCAACCCAACTGGCGGGACGATCTGCGCGACTTCAAAAAATTCGGCAAACCCCGCTATTTCTTTGGCATCACCTCAGGTGCCATGGATTCCATGGTGAACCATTACACCGCACTGAAAAGGCTGCGTTCCACCGACGCATACACCGCAGGAAACCAGGCCGGCTTCCGTCCCGACTACGCGGTGAATGTATACAGCCGCATTGTGCGGCAGCTGTTTCCGGAATCATGGATTGTCATTGGAGGTGTGGAGGCAAGCATGCGCCGACTCACCCACTACGATTATTGGTCTGACAGCCTCATGCCTCCGATTCTGGAGAGCAGCGGAGCCAATCTGCTGGTCTACGGCATGGGGGAAAAACCGATGCTGGACATCACCGATGTTTTCAGGCAAAAAACAAAACCGGATTTGTCCGACTTCAAACAGATCCCGCAAATCGCCTACATGGAAAGCCGGCAGCATGTTGGGAAGGATGTGCTCATACTGCCTTCACACGAAGAATGCCTGAAATCAAAGAGACAGTTCGCTGAAGCATTCAGGCTGACAGAAGCCGCTTCCGTACAATTCGCCCCACCCACGCTCTGCCAGAACGTCGGGGAACGGACTGTGGTTGTGAACCCGCCTGCCAGACCGATGGAGACAGCCGAACTGGATGCGGTGTATGAGCTGCCGTTCACCAGGCTGCCCCACCCACACTATGACAAACGCGGGGAAATTCCGGCATTCAACATGATACAGAACTCCATCAACATCCATCGCGGATGCTTCGGCGGATGCAGCTTCTGCACAATCTCCCTGCATCAGGGAAAACGGATTGTGAGCCGGTCGAAGGAATCCATCCTCAAAGAGGCGGAAAGACTGAGCCGTATGCCATACTTCAAGGGACACATCACAGACTTGGGCGGTCCCTCAGCCAACATGTATCAGGCGCATGGAAAAGACAGCGCTGCATGCGGAAAATGCCGCCGGATCTCATGCATCTATCCGAAAATATGCCCCAACCTGCATTTCGACCACCGTCCGATGACGGAACTGTACAGGGAGGTCAATGCCCTGCCGGGAGTGCGTAAGGTGACCATCGGCAGCGGCGTGCGCACCGACATGATTGAACAGGCGACCCCGCAGCAGCGGCAGGAATACCATCTGGATGAATATGCGGAGCAACTGATCACCCGACACGTCTCCGGACGGCTGAAGGTGGCTCCGGAGCACACCGAGGAGCACGTGCTGCAGCTTATGCGCAAACCGCCCTACCCTGTTTTCCTCCAGTTCCGGAAAAGGTTTGAAGAGACCAACCTGCGACACCGGCTCCGCCAGCAGCTGATCCCCTATTTCATCTCCAGCCATCCCGGCTGCACACTCCGCGACATGCAGAAACTGTCGGAAAAGATGCGGCAGATCTCATACCATCCCGAACAGGTGCAGGATTTCACCCCAACCCCCATGACCCGCTCGTCGGTCATGTACTACACCGGTATGGTGCCTGAAACCGGCGAACCAGTATTCTGTGAAACATCTCTTGAAAAAAAACGCATTCAGAATCAATGCTTTTTTAAAAAACAGACTTTTTTTTCCATAAAACCGGACAAGCGAAGGGGTTTTTGATTACTTTTGCCTTTTGTAAAAATAACTGAATAAAAAATTTGTACAGATGAAAAGACTTTTTATCACCCTGGCAATGACTGCCGCCTGCATTAGCTTCAGCAACAATGCATTCTCCCAGTTTTTCTTTGGTGTCCGCGCAGGATTCCAAATGACCACACAAAGTACTAATGTGAACAGCCAGAACCTGAAACATCCGATGATGCCAGCCTGCAACGCCGGTGTTTTCGGAGAGTATTTCTTCGGCTTCAGCGGAAACATGAGCCTGACTGCCGACCTGCTCTATTCAATGGAGGGACGGAAAGACAAATACGACGAAAAATACGGGGACTACACCTTCACCCAGCAGGTCCATTTCATTGACCTGCCCATCGCCTTCAACCTCTATCTGCTGGACGAAAAGCTTGACCTGCAGGTCGGTCCGGAGTTCGGTTTTTTGCTTGGCGGCAAGAACAAATACAAATACAACAGCGATGTCTCCAATACCGAGCACTTTGAAAGCAGAAATATGGCAAAGGAGGAGATAAACCTGTTCAATGTCGGAGTGATTGTCGGTGCCAACTACTATTTCACCGAACACATCTTCGCAGGCCTCCGTGCAAGCATCGGACTGACCAACAGCCTCAACGAATTCAAGACAAAAACCCACACATACGAACCGGCAAGTTCAAAGAACCACGTCTTCTCGCTGAATGTGGGATACCGCTTCTGATTCCAAGCAACCGCATCGGATGAAAAAAAAAGTTCGCAAAAACATGCTGGCTCTGCTGGTTGTTGGCACTTTGGCCGCCTGCTCGCGGGATGAAAGGGCCATCAGGCAGCTGTGTGCGGAAATGCACCGGCAATATCCGGCTGCAACGCTACAGGACCTGTACAAAAGCTGCTACCAAGATTTTTTTGGGGCGGAACACCTGATGAGCGACACCGCAGCCGCCCGGCACTACCTGCATGAGGAACTTTCCGAATACCGCAACACGGGCCAGACAGGCATCCCAGAGCGGGAACCGACCGGCTTCCGGCACCGCTTTGTACGCATCTGCCTCTCCTGCGTCACGGAGGGAAAAATGTCGGAGGAGGAGCTGCTGCAACGCTTTATGGAGGCGGCCTCCCACGATAATGCCCTGACAGGCGACTGGGTGGAGGAATGGAATACCATTGAACGGATTGCGATACAGACTGTACCAGCATGGAAAGACAGCACTTTGCAGGCCGGACTAAGGCAGGCTGCCGAACGACACAGTACAGTCCGGCATAGCGACACATACCGTGAGACTTATCATCCCCACTACCGGATTGTTCCAAACAAAAACGAACATTAACGAATAAATGATATGGTGAAAACTGCAAATAGCGACATCCCCGTACTGCTGCTGACCGGCTATCTGGGCAGCGGCAAAACAACACTTGTAAACCGTATACTTTCCAACCGGAAAGGCATCCGTTTTGCCGTCATCGTCAACGATTTGGGCGAAATCAACATCGATGCGGAACTGATCCAGCAGGGCGGCGTGGTTAGCCAGACTGACGACAATCTGATAGCCCTGCAGAACGGCTGCATCTGCTGCACACTGAAAAACAACCTCATAGAGCAGTTGCGCGACATCGTGGCGCAAAACCGCTTCGACTATATTGTCATTGAGGCGAGCGGAATCTGTGAACCGGAGCCAATCGCCCAAACCATCTGCTCCATCCCATATCTGGAAGATCCCTTCCCAGATGACCGTCTGCCACGGCTGGACTGCATCGTCACTGTGGTGGATGCGGTACGGATGCGGGATGAATTCCAGAAGCTGGAGACTGTCAGGAAAGATGACGAGGAGGATTTGGGGAATCTAATCATACAGCAAATCGAATTCTGCAACCTCATTTTATTGAACAAAGCGTCGGAAGTTTCACCCGATGAACTTGGCCGTACAAAAGCGCTGATCCGCTCTCTGCAGCAGAAAGCGGAGATTCTGCCCTGCGACTACGGGGAGGTGCCGATGGAACGGCTGCTGGACACAGGACTTTTCGATTTTGACAAGACCTCCGCATCAGCCACATGGATACGCGAGGTGGAGAACATCCACGATGATGATGAAGAGATGGACGAGCATGAACATGAACACGAGCATGAACACGAGGAACACCACCATCATCATCATCACCATGAGGAGGATGGCGAAGCGGAAGAATACGGCATCCGCACCTATGTCTACCAGACCCGCTCCCCCTTCCGCTACGAGAAGTTCCACAGTTTTGTCAGAGACTGGCTCAGCCGCAATGCCATACGTTCCAAAGGCATCTGCTATTTCAGTTACGACCAGGACCTCTGCTACATTTTCGACCAGGTTGGGAAAAGTTCAACACTGCGCGAAGCGGGACAGTGGTTTGCAACCATGCCGCCAGATGAACTCGGGCCGTTCCTGCAGCAGCATCCGGAAGTATGCGCCGATTGGGACGACACATACGGCGACCGCATGCAGAAGCTGGTGTTTATCGGGCAGCATCTGGACACAAACAGTCTCTGCAGCCTGCTGGACCAATGCAAAACTGAATAATTGATAACAAATATTAATACATTAACAAAAACAAGTATGAAAAGAATTCTTTCTGCAGCCCTCCTCATAGCAGCCCTTGCTGTTGGGGAGGCGTACGCCTGCACCAATTTCCTCGTCACCAAGGGGGCAAGCAAGGACGGCTCCTGCTTCATCAGCTACGCTGCCGATTCGCACGTGCTTTACGGTGAGCTCTACTACCGCCCTGCGGCCACCTACCCCGCCGGCACCATGATGGACATCATCGAATGGGATTCCGGCAAGAAACTCGGCCAGATAAAACAGGCCCTGGCCACCTATTCCGTAATCGGCAACATCAACGAGCACCAGCTTGCCATCGGCGAGACCACCTTCGGCGGCCTTGAGGAGCTGGCCGACCAGCGCGGCATCATCGACTACGGCAGCCTCATCTACATTACGCTGCAACGCGCCAAAAACGCACGCGAAGCCATCCGCATCTTCCATGAGCTGACCTCGGAATACGGCTACTGCAGCGAGGGCGAGTCCTTCTCCATCGCCGATGCCAACGAGGTGTGGATCCTCGAAATGGTGGGCAAAGGCAAACAGATGCTGGACAAAAAGGGCAACGTGGATGTCAAGAATTGGACAAAGAGTCCGGTCTGGGTGGCCCGCCGCATCCCGGACGGCTACGTCTCCGGACACGCCAACCAGGCACGCATCACCACCTTCCCGTTGGAGAACGGCAAGACCTCCATCTCAACCAAGAACATCTCCAAGATCATGAACCCCTCGGTTGAAGTGGTCTACAGCAGCGACGTTATCTCCTACGCCCGCGCAATCGGCCTGTTCAGCGGAAAGGATGAGGAGTTCAGCTTCTCCGACATCTACAACCCGGTCGATTTCGGCGGCGCACGCTTCTGCGAGGCGCGCGTGTGGGCGGCTTTCATGCACCTGAACAAGGAGGTTGCAGCACCATACGAGGACTACGCCCGCGGCGAGAACCTGACCCACCGCATGCCATTGTGGATCAAACCGGCTGAAAAGGTAGGTGTTGAAGATATGTTCTCACTCATGCGCGACCATTTTGAAGGCACCTCCATGGACATGACCAAGGATGTGGGTGCCGGCCCCTTCGCCTGCCCCTACCGCTGGCGTCCCATGACCTGGAGCTACGAGGGAAAAAAATACATTCATGAGAGAGCCACCTCCACACAGCAGACAGGATTCTCCTTTATTGCCCAATGCCGGGGCCGTTTTCCCAACCCTGTCGGCGGAATCCTCTGGTTCGGAGTGGACGACACCTACAGCACATGCTACGTGCCCATTTTCTGCGGCTGCACCCAGGTGCCGCACTGCTTCAAGGTTGGCAACGGCGACCTTATGACCTACTCTCCCACCTCCGCATTCTGGCTGTTCAACCAGGTCTCCAATTTTGCCTACCTGCGTTACAACGCCATGATTAAGGATGTGCAGAAAGTACAATCAGAATTGGAAACCAACTTCATACAATTGGTCAAAGAGCAGAGCGGCGTGCTGGCAGACCAGTATGTGGCCAACAACGAAAAGGGCATCGAAGCCTTGAACAAGTTCTCATCCAACCAGGCAAGCATCATGTTCAACCGTTGGAAATCGCTCTCACAGTACCTGCTGGTCAAATATATGGACGGCAACATCAAGAAGGAGAAGGGAGGCCGCTTCCTCAACAACGGCAACGACGAGCATATTCCCGCCTCGCCCGACCAGCCGCGCTACCCGGACTGGTTCTACAAGGCCATCATCGACGATGTCGGGAACAACATCCAGGATCTCACTCCGGAAAAGAAGTGACGAATTACATACCACCTAAAAAGGAGCGGACTTCCGCTCCCTTTTTTTTACAGATAATTTCGCAAATGTGAAATTCATATCGTTTTTTTATGGAAATTTGCAAGTCAATTCAATTTGTATTTATTTATTTCTAAATAATTGTATATATAACACTTATATTAATGGGTTCGGTTTTTATCATTCAAGGTTTGCTGATTTACGTTTATGCCTTCGACCATAATCCGCCACATATTCATGTGCGAAGCGGTGAAGGGGAGTTCACGATTACACTACACTCCCGCGAAATTGAAGGAAGAGCAAGGACAAAAACCATACAGATAGTAAACCAATTCATTGACGAACATATTAATGAACTGGAAGAAATTTGGGACAGAGCCCAACGAGGAGACAAAATAATAAAAATAAAAAGATAAAAAACTAAAAACAATGTTAACCATTAAGAATGTGGATTATGAGGGTGAATACACCCTGTTGTGCGAATTCAGCGACGGAGTAAGCAAACGCATTGATTTGACGCCACTGTTACAATATCCGGCATTTAAAGAGCTGCAAGATAAAAAACAATTTATACAATTCGGTCTTGACCAGACAATATTCTGGGCAAATGGCGCGGATATCGCACCAGAATATCTGTATGCGCATGGCACTACAGTTTAGATGATCCGTACCATTTCACCAATAGTTTCATCTTATCAATTTATCAATATTCACATCATAATGAAAAAAGCAATTTGCCTTGCAATCACTCTGTTTGTTGTGACAAACCATATCAATGCGCAAGATTTGATTGTGACAAAAGACCAGAGGTTTATTTACGCATACCACCTGGACATAGGTAAGCACGGGATTTATTTTCAACTGGACAATAAAAAAGACACTCTTTTCCATCACCTTGAACTGTCTGAAATCCTGATAATCCAACTGGAAGACGGGACCAAAATCGATCCGGAAAAAGAATACAATTACCTGAATCAAAAAGCACCATTATTTACAAGAGGTTCAAACAGCAATTACTCTGGAACAGGCAGCGGATCCGGTTCAAGTGTCGGTACAGGTACAGGTGATTTCTGGTTGGACGGACGTCCGGTAATCTGCAAGGCCTATCCCAAGTATAGTGAAAACGCCTCCGGTATAGTGGTTGTGGAATTTAGTGCCGACAGGGATGGGAATGTGAAATATGCCAAGGCGGGAGCCCGCGGAACAACCATCAATGACGCCGCTTTGTGGGCAGAATGTGAAAAGGCTGTAAAAAAGTCAAAGTTCAAGGCTAAAGAGGATGCACCTGACGAACAACGCGGAACCATCCGTTACCGGTTTGTAGTAAGATAAACTCCATCTGACCGTCAAAAACAACCCTCGCAAAAAAAAGTGTAAAACCTCCACTCCGCATACAATTTATTATTACTTTTGCAACCGTTGAAAAATGCTTGGTAAACGATTTGCGATGATAAAGAAACACTTTGTCTTTCTTTTGATTATATTATTCTCACTGGGAGGGGTGTCCGCGTATGCGCAGAAGAAAAGCGGAGACACCACACCAAGAAAGTACCGTAAACTTAAAACAAAAGAGGCCAAATTTGCCGCAGCAAAGGCATATTATGACAAAGGTCTATACCTTAGCGCCGCCGACCTGTTCGAACGGGTATACCCTCTTTACATGGGGAGCGAGCAGGGCGATTCCATCCTTTTCCTGTTCGCCGACTGCTACTACAAAAACGAGGATTACCTGATGGCAGCGTTCCATTTCAACGATTTCACACGGAAATACCCATTCTCCCCCAGGACGGAGGAGGCCGCGTTCCTGGCGGCCAAGTCGCACTACATGAACATTCCAAATTTCAACTTGGACCAAACCGATGCCCAACTGGCCAAGGAGGGATTGGAAACATTTCTGGAATCCTACCCGCAAAGCCGCTTCAACAACGAATGCAACGCCATGCTGGACACCATCCGTGACCAGATGGCGCACAAAGCCTACGCAATCGCATACATGTACTACAACATCGGACAGTATGCCGCAGCACAGATCGCATTCAAGAACCTGATGAAGGACTATCCAGGGTCAGCCTATACTGAAAAGGCACTTTTCGATTTGGTCAACAACTGCTACAAATATGCGGAGAACAGCATCCCCGCAAAGCAGGCGGAGCGTTACCAGCAGGCGGTAGACTGGCACCGTCAGCTGGAGGCGAAGTTCCCGCAATCCCCCCTCCTTGCCGAGAGCGGAAAAATTGCGGAAAAGGCCATCCAGAAGAGAGACCAGATACTGATGAGCAAATAATCACTATTACATAAAGAGAGAAAGAAAAGCATGGATTACAAGAGAATCAAAACCGACACCAACGCCGTCACCAGGGACATCACCCATTTTGACGAGCAGACCGGAAACATCTATGAGAGCGTGGCCATCCTGGCCAAACGCGCCAACCAGATTGCCATGGACATGAAGGAGGAGCTCAACCAGAAAATCGAGGAGTTCGGCATCAACCGTGACGCCGGTGGCGATGAGCAGAGCGAGAACAAGGAGCAGATCGATCTGGTCCGCCATTATGAGATGCTGCCCAAACCGACCCTGATGGCTGTGCAGGAATTCATGAACCACGAAATCTATTTCAGGGAGGAGGAGCAGGAAAACCAGTAACAGCGCACACCGATGGCAAAAGGGAACATTCTGGTCGGCATCACCGGCGGCATTGCCGCCTACAAGACGCTTTCGCTGATACGTCTGCTGGTAAAAGCGGGCTATGAGGTGAAGGTGGTCGCCACGCAGCATGCCCTGGAGTTTGTCACCCCGCTCACCATCGAGACCCTCAGCAACCATCCGCTCTACAGCGACCTGTTCACCAAAACTGAAGAGCCGCACACACAACACATTTCCCTCCACCAGTGGGCCGATGCCGCAATAATTGCACCGGCCACCGCAAACTGCATTGCCAAGCTGGCAGCCGGCATCGCCGACGATCTTCTCAGCACCACCCTGCTGGCGTTCCGCAAACCTCTGTTCATGGCACCCTCCATGAATGAGAACATGTACCTCCATTTTTCAACACAAAAAAATCTCGCCTTTATCCAAGCGCAGGGGGTGCACATCATCGAACCGGAAGAGGGTTTCCTGGCATGCAGGACACAAGGCAAGGGACGCATGGCGGAACCGGAAAGGCTGTTTGAGTCCATTGACTCCTTCCTTTATCCGCAAGCCGCGACGCAATCACTGACCGCATTGGTCACCGCCGGCCCCACTTACGAGGCGGTCGACGCCGTACGGTTCATCGGGAACCGCTCATCGGGAAAAATGGGATTCTGCATAGCGGAGGCTCTTGCGGAGAAGGGGGTTGAAGTGCAGCTGGTCAGCGGCCCCACAAATCTCACATGCAGCCATCCCCACATCAACGTTACACCGGTTGAAAGCGCTGAAGAGATGTTCCGCGCATGCTCCGAACGGGTGGAGGACGCCGACATAGTTGTAATGTCGGCAGCCGTTGCCGACTATCGTCCGGCGCACCCCGCCGCAAACAAAATCAAGAAATCGCAGGAGACACTGCGGCTGGAACTTGAACCCACCACCGACATACTTAAGACCCTCGCCGCCCGCAAAAAGCCAGGACAACTATTTGTCGGCTTCGCCCTTGAAACCGACAACGAGGAGGCCAACGCCATGCACAAGCTGGAGAGCAAGAACGCCGACATGATTGTGCTGAATTCGCTTCAGGACGAAGGGGCCGGATTTCAGGTTTCCACCAACAAGGTGACCATTTTCTTCCGCGAGCGTCCGCCGATGGCGCTGCCGCTGCTCAGCAAGAAGGAAACGGCAGAACACATAGTGAATGAAATAATGAATAATCTGAAAAAAAAGGCATGAAAGCAATAAAATTGTTTCTGATACTTCTGTTTGGCGCGGCAGCTTCCGTACAGGCACAGGAGCTGCTGGCACATGTGAGCATAAACACAAAAAACATCCAGGGAGAGGATGCCGCCCTTTTCACACGACTGGAACAGGAGATGACCACCTTCATCAATGAAAGGCGGTGGACAAATCTGAACTTCAAACAGGAGGAGCGTATAAAATGCAACGTCCAGCTGATATTGGACAGCAAGAACGGGGACCAATATACAGGCCGCCTCATTTTCCAGATGAGCCGTCCCGTATTCAATTCCACCTACTCCTCCAACCTGCTGACAGTACAGGATGATGAGGTCACATTCCCATACACCTCATCCCAAGGGTTCGACTATGATGACAACAGCTTCATGTGGAACCTCTCCGCAATAACCGGCTTCTACATCCATTTTCTGCTTGGCATCTATTTCGACTCCTTCTCCCCTATGGGCGGAACCCCGTTTTTCAACCAGTGCCAGACAATTATCGGCTACTCCCAGAACCAGGGTTCCGGTTGGGCCGGCAACGACAGCAAGTCGAAACGCAACCGCTACTGGCTGTGGGAGAACTACACAAACCCCTCCTATGCGGATTTCCGCAATTTCTATTACCAATACCACCGGATGGGGATGGACATGCTGGCCGGAAACCTGAACGAAGGGGTCAATACCATATTGGAGAGCCTGAAAAAAATACAGGAGATACACAAAAGCAAGAGCAACCTATATTTCACCTCCGTAATGATGACCTCAAAAAGCGCGGAATTGGTCAATGTGTTTTCCGGAGCATCGGAAACAATCAGAAATGAGGCTAAGCAGACACTGACACAATTGGATCCCGCCAACGCCAGCAAATACGCCAAGCTAAACTGATTTCCTGCCATGCTTCTACAACTAACCGTAAACAACTACACCATCATCAGGCAACTTTCCGTCCGGTTCGGTGAAGGGTTTTCCGTCATTACAGGGGAAACTGGCGCCGGCAAATCGGTGCTTACAGAAGCCATATCCTTTGTGCTTGGACAGCGGGCGGATACTTCTGTACTATATGACAAGAATCAGAAATGCTATGTGGAGGCGATTTTTCAGATAAAGGATTGCTTCTTGTCCACCTTCTTCACAGAAAACGACATTGATTTCGAGGAGGAATGCATCCTGCGACGGGAAATAACCCCACAAGGCAAGTCCCGAACCTTCATCAATGACACACCTGTCCCGCTCTCAACTCTCCGCCAACTTTCCGAAAGGCTGATTGACATCCATTCGCAACATGCTAACCTGCTGCTGCGCAAAAAGCAGTTCCAACTGCAGCTGATAGACCAATTCGGACACCTGCAACCCACTGTGGGAAAATATCGGGAGCATTACATGAAACTACAGCTATTACAACAGAAGTTGCAACAGCTGCAAACCGAAAACAGCACACAAGATATTGATTATATTTCCTTCCTATACAATGAACTGGAAAACGCCCATCTTTCGGAAGGGGAGCAGCAGTCCCTGGAAGATGAATGGGAGCAGCTGACCCACGCTGAAGAGATAAAGCAATGGCTTTATGAGGCAGGCAATTTGCTGGACGATGCGGATGACAATCTCATAAGCGGACTGCAACAGGTGCTGCACCGGATGCAGCAGACCACACGTTATCGGCCGACAACCGGAGAATTGTCAGAAAGAATGGAAAGTGTAATCATTGAACTGAAAGACATTGCCGCTGAAATCAGGAACGAACAGGAATCAGTCCAATTCGATCCGGAACTGGCGGAGAACATCCGCCAGAGGCTGAACCTTCTGAACACGCTCCAGCAAAAGCACCGGGTACAGGATGAGGCCGGACTGCTGCAAAAAGCGCAGGAACTTCGGCAAAAGCTGCAGAAGGCGGATGACAGTTCCGAGGAGGAACATCGGCTACAGGTGCAGATTGCGGAATGCCGTCAACTGATGGAAAAGGTGGCGGAACAGCTGCACAGCGAACGGCAGAAAGTGTTGCCCGAGTTGCAGGAGGCATTGAAGCAAAAGCTCATACGACTCCAGATACCCAACGCTCAGCTCCAAATTGAACTGATCCCTACCACCTTCAATGAAGCAGGAAATGACGAGGCACAGTTCCTCTTTTCAGCCAACACAGGCATGACACCGCAACCGCTGGCCAAAATCGCCTCCGGAGGGGAAATTTCAAGGGTCATGCTGGCCGTAAAAGCAATGATTTCCATGAAAAACCTGCTGCCAACCATACTTTTTGACGAAATAGACACCGGGATTTCAGGTGAAGTGTCCGCAAAGATGGCCGATGTCATGCGCGACCTATCCGAAAACTGCCAGGTCATCGCAATAACACACCAACCGCAAATCGCCGCAAAGGCGGACTCCCATTATCTGGTTTTCAAGGAGAGCGACGGTCTGCAAACCCAATCCGACATCCGGGCACTTACCGGTACGGAACGGCGCGAAGCGATTGCCCGCATGGTGGGCGACGGAGCGGTGACAGGAACATCCCTGCAGATGGCGGATGCCCTGATGCAACCATGCGCCAACGGAAAAAAAGAGGAGTGAAACGGGGCATTTGCTTCCAAAAACGCAAAAGTGTTTCCGCAAAGCAGGCACGAATTGAAGGTTATTCACATATAATCTTTTAATATATAAATATTTATAAGAACAAAAAAAATATTGCCGAAGAGGCAAAAGGGATGCTGTTTTTTACTACTTTTGCAAAATGAACATCGCGGAGTAGAGCAATGGTAGCTCGTCGGGCTCATAACCCGGAGGTTGCAGGTTCGAGTCCTGCCTCCGCAACCAAATCACGCCATCCGGCATAAGAGTTTAAGGGTAAAATATAACCGTATGAAACGCAGACTGGTATCGCTCTTAGTATGGGCTACATTCGCCCTCGCCATATCCCCTTTCACATTGCAAGCGCAACGCACACCTCCAGACACCAAATACTGGGGACCAACCTTCATTACCAGCCCAGTATTCCTGCAGGGGTTCGGCAACATCCACATCACCAATGAGGAATCTGGAATTGTGCGGGATTTCAAGAACCACATCTCTATAGCCGGCATTTCACAATTTGTCGGCTACCAGTTCAACCCCTACATTATCGCAGGTATTGGTGCAGGTTTTGAGTACTGGACCAACTGCAAAAACGCCTTTGTCCCCATTTACGCAGATTTGCGAGTGAACATCGGCACTGCACCGATTGCGCCGCAATGGTACATCAATCTCGGTTATGCCAACCGCTGGTATATTGATTCAAAGCCCTATGTTTCAGACAAACAAGGAAACAGCAAAACCTACGTCATACATGGGGACCGTTCCGGCCTGATGGCGGAAACAGGCATAGGTGTCAAAGCACAAGTCTCCAAAGATGTGGCGATCGTACTTTCCGGATCCTTCAAAATCCAGGAATCCGCCATCCGATTTTACAGGGGCGATGAGGAACTGACCAACATGAAACCGCTGTTGGTCAACACCAGCGAACACAACTGGTACACCTTTGCCGGCATCAAGGCGGGCATTATCTTTTAGCATACACACTGCTCATGAAAAGCCGTTCAGGCATCCTGCTGCTCTGTCTCTTGTGCTGTATTTCCTGTGTTTCCAAAAAAAAATATCTTGCTTTGGAAACCGCATACAACCATTTGGAAGAACAGAAAATCCACCAATACAAAACCATTGACACCCTGAAATGGGAAAAACAGCAACAGTCGGTGAAAATCGAAACGCTGCAACGGGACACAGCACGTCTGCGCAACCTATGGCGCGAATCGCGCAAAGATTTGGAAAGGGTACAAAACCACCTGACATCCAGTAAAAAAGAACTTAACGAACAAATTCACGCCCTACAACGCAGGGATACATCCATCCACGACTGCCAAACGCTTTGCCAAAGCTACAGCGATTCCATTCAGTCCATCTTGGATGCAGCGGTGTTCTCTTTTGGACTGCTGTTGGAGCTGGACAGCGGATACCGTGAAACAAAACTCTCAATTGAAGAGCGGAACGTTGTGCTAAACATTCCCGAGAACTTTTTCTTCACCCCAAACAACCGCAATTTCATCTCGACAAAAGGCAAGGAGATGCTAAAACTGGTCACCGAGCTTTACCAGAAATACCCTACCATCCGGATAGAGGTCACAGCCCCAATACTCCGCGACCTCCCGCTGAACACCATGAAGGAGCAGATGGACAGGGAGGGCATGCGCACAGCAGCCATCTGCCGCTCACTCCTGACCGAACACCAGATTCCACCCGACAGGCTGCACAGCGGCCTATTTCTTGTCTCAAGGGAAACTGAGGAGCATACGGCAAACCGCATATTAATACGTATATCACTTGACATGACCCCTGTATTTGAAGCGGTCAAAAACCTTTAATACAACCACAAATGATGCACAAAACACTGAGCTTGATTATCGCCCTTTTCCTTATCCTCCCCATCCGCGCCGATGAGGGGATGTGGATCCCGATGCTGCTGGGCAAAAACGAGGCCGCCATGCAGAAGGCCGGCATGAGAATCACCGCCAAGGACATCTACGACATCAACAACGCCTGCCTGAAGGATGCGGTCATCCTCTTCAACCAGGGCTGCACCGGCGAGTTCGTGTCGAAGGAGGGACTGTTCCTTACAAACCACCATTGCGGATATTATTACATAGTTTCCAACAGCACTTTGGAGCACAATTACCTGACCAACGGCTTTTGGGCAATGAACCGCGAGCAGGAGATTCCCTGCAAGGGACTGACCGCCACCAGATTGGTTTACATGGAGGATGTGACCGACGCCGTGTTGGAGGATGTCTGCGACCAGCACCCGGAGGATCAGCGCAACATGAAAATTGAGGCGAACATACAGAAAATAATCCAGGAAAAAACCAAAGGCACGCACTACAAGGCGGTCATCAAGCCATTCTACTACGGCAACCAGTATTTCCTATATGTGAACGAGGTCTTCACTGACGTGCGCCTGGTGGGCGCCCCGCCATCAAACATCGGCAAGTTCGGCGGGGACACCGACAACTGGATGTGGCCGCGCCACACGGGAGACTTCTCCATGTTCCGCGTCTATGCGGACAAGGATAACAAGCCCGCCCCCTACTCTAAGGATAACCGCCCCTACCAGCCGCTGAAGCACCTTACCATCTCCCTTAAAGGGGTGAACGAGGGCGACTTCACCTTTGTGTTCGGCTACCCGGGCACCACGCAGCGCTATGTCACATCCGATGCGGTTGACCTGGCCGCCAACGTGGAGAACCCCATCCGGATTTCCCTGCGCGACATCCGGCTGAAACACTACAACGAAGCCATGAACTCAAGCCCCGCCCTGCGGCTGAAATACGCATCGCGCGTGGCGAGCATCGCCAACGGCTGGAAAAAATGGCAGGGCGAAACCATCGGAATCAACCGGTTGGACGGTGTGGCACAGAAAAAGGCGTTTGAGGCCGATTTCCAGAAATGGGCCGACAACCGTCCCGACTACAAGGAGGTGCTACCGCAGCTGCACGAGGCCTACGAGCAGCTGAAACCGGTCGAAGTGGAATGGACATGGTTCAACGAGGCTGTGATGGCAAGCGATTTCATGAATGTGACTTATAAAATCAATCGCCTTTTGCAAAACAACATTGAGCCCGAAAAACTTACAAAGGAATTGGAAAATGCGCTTGCACGCAACGAGTTCAAATATGAGGCCAATCCCGTGGACAAAGCGATTTTCAAGGAAACAATACTCTATATGTACAAAAACGGCCATGCCCCTTATTTGGAAAAGAAATACCCCACATGCGCCGAATTGGATGCATATCTGGACAAGGTATATGAAAAATCCTTATTGAACAGACCTGCCGAACTGGAAAAATTTCTCCGGAAATGCTGCGCCACGAATTCATTGAACAGGATTAATATCGCCCAAAAAGAACCTGCCTTGGCCTTGTTTTATATCACATACACATACAGCCACAGCGTTGAAAACCGTGTCAAATACGATATGGCGAAACAAAAAATCAACCAGCTGATGCGGCAATACGTCAAGGGCATGATGGAGATGATGCCCGACAGCAACTTCTTCCCCGACGCCAACCTGACCCTGCGCGTGGCCTACGGCCATGTGGCCGGTTTCCGTCCGAAGGACGGCGTCTATTACCAGCCCTACAGCACTTTGGAAGGCATCATGCAGAAGGAGAACCCCGACATTTATGACTATGTGGTGGAGCCCAAGCTGAAACAGCTGTACGAGGCCAAGGACTACGGACGCTACGCCAATGCTAAGGGCGAGCTCCCGGTCGGCTTCATCGCCACCAACCACACCACCGGCGGCAACTCCGGCAGCCCCGTGTTGAACGCGGACGGACAACTCATCGGCATCAACTTCGACCGCTGCTGGGAGGGCACCATGAGCGACCTGCTCTTCGANNAACATCAGCCTTGACATCCGCTACTGCCTGTTTGTCATCGACAAGTTCGCGGGCGCAGGCCACCTTGTAAACGAAATGACCATCATACAATAATATATTTTATGGACAAAGAGGAAAAAACGCTGGAATTATGCCAGCAGCTGCATGACAAGAACAGCATCAAACGGAACGCCTACATGCAGACGGAGACCGGATTCGGCCTGCTAAAGGCGGAGGCGCAGCAGTTTGTGGAAAGCTTCCACCAGAACAAGCCGGACTCCCCCATCGAGGTGCATTTCCAAAGCAGGCAGGAGAAATGCTTCTCGCTGCAGTTCGGCAGCGACATCCTGTTTTTTGTGCTGCACAGCAACACATTCGAGTTCAACCGCGACCACGAGGTGATGAAACTGCCCTACATCAAGGAGGACAAGAGCCGCTCCTACTGCGGCATGGTCAACATCTACAACTTCCTGACCGACTCGGTGCTTTACAACCGCTTCAACGATTCGGGATACCTGATAGGCCGCATCTTCATCAATTCGGAGAACCATTACTACATTGACGGCAAAAAGGAGATTGGGCAAATCTACAACAATTTTGCCAACAATACCTTTGATGAGTCGGCTGTGAGGCTGATTCTGGAGGCTGCCGTCCAGTACTCCATCGGATTCGATTTGTTGGTCCCTCCATACGAATCCATGCAAGAAATCAGTGTCATGGACATGATGGAAATTGACAACAGACACGCCCCAATCCGCACAGCAAAGCGCTTAGGATTTCGTTTTCAAGCAGATATGTAACGATAAAATATTTAGGCAAAAAGTACGCATCCGTATTGTTTTTTTGTCTACTTTTGCAGCCGGAATTTATCGCAACAGGCGTATCGGATTCCAAACGGTCAGTTCGTCTAGGGGCTAGGACATAAGATTTTCATTCTTACAACAGGGGTTCGATTCCCCTACTGACTACCGGAAAAGGGAAAGGAATTTGTAGAGAATGACAAATTCCTTTTTTTCATGCAAATAATATGGACATGGAAAAGATTGCGTTTAAGCCGTCTTTGGCGTACAAAGTTTTATACGGGTGGGTCCGGTATGTCTTTGAAAAGCTGTACTACCGGCGCACCTATTGTCTGCACGAAGAGAACATCCCTCCGCAAGGGTCACCGGTCGTCCTGATAAGCAACCATCAGAACTCCCTGCTTGATGCCTTCCAGATGCTCTTCGCCACCAAAAACAATTTTCTGCATTTTATCAGCCGTGCAGATGTGTTCCGTAAGAAACCTATTGCCAAACTGCTGTACGGACTGGGGCTGATTCCCATTTACCGCGTTCGTGACGGTGTTGGCAAAATTAAGGACAACCTGCAGATGTTCAGCCAGGTTGAGGAATACATCAACGAGGGAGGCATGTTGGCCATCTATCCGGAGGCAACCCACATGGACGGCAACTGGTTAGGCCGTTTCTATCTCTCCTATATCCGCATCGGTTTTGAGACGGCTGCGCTATCCAACTACGAAAAGGAGGTGTTCATACTCCCCTCCACCCTCTATTACGAGGATTTCACCGCACTGCGCTCCCAATGCATGATTGATTTTTCCGAAGCATTATCGCTTCAGCCCTTCTACGAAATGTACCAGGCCAATCCCCGCCAGACCGAGGCGGAAGTTAATGAGATCATCCGGCACCGCGTACAGGAAAAGATGTTGAATGTCAATGATGTGGAAAACTACCAACAGGTGATGGACTTCATCAGCTTCAGCGAGACATCCGTGGCGGAGCGGCGGCAGGATGTGGAAATGAAGGAACTGCCACAGGCACTGTCAATACGGAAGGAAATCGAAGGGAAACTGCACGCGCTTGAAGAGCAGGACAAGGAAAAGCTGGAGCAAATTTACAGCCATACAGCCGACTACAGCAAATTGCTGCGCAAATACCGCATCAGCGACGACTCTGTACGAAATCCCGCCACACCCAAACAAACAGCCAATTCCGCCCTGTTATATCTGCTGCTTCTGCCCTTCTACCTGATAGGGATGCTTCCACACCTGCCGATTTATGTCATCACTCCGCTTGCGACACGGAAACTTGAGGACAAGCTGATGTACGCCTCCATCGACATTTGCGTCTGGGTTCTGGGAATTCCAATATTCTACCTGATTTACTTTTTCCTGTTAGGAGCCACCGGAAGCTGGCTGTTCGCCCTGATTTTTATCCTGCTGCTTCCAATTTTCGGCAAGTTCGCACACGGATACCACCGCAACTTCAAACAGGATTTCCAGCGTTTCCGCGCAAACCTTATCCGGAAAAACCGGAAAAAAAGCTGGGAAAAGATGAACCGCCTGCGCGAAGAGCTGGACAAGGATATGGAATCGCTGATGTAGATGGACGCAACTACCCGCATCCTGCTCCGCCACCATACGAGAGGTTTGCAAGCACTTTATCCACTTCTGCCCCATTCCGCATGCAATGATGCGGCAAAGGATTTGCTGCTCCTTCCCAAAGGGAGCATACTGATTGTAACAGGTTTCTGCTGTTTCGGAGCAGGAGAGACCGACGGCCCCGTCGGAAGCCATTTTTTGGCATTGGCATTGAAGAGGCTCGGATTCAACCCAATCATTGTGACGGACCGCTACAGCAGCACCTATTTTGACCGGGCGGACCACGAATGTATCTGCTGCGGTTTTGGAACGGATTTTCATGCGCTGGCGGAAGAACTCAGTCCGGTCGCCTGCATCGCCATCGAACGTTGCGGACGTGCATCCGATGGCGGATACTATTCCATGGGCAAAAAAGATATTTCCGACGTCACCCCTCCTCTTGACACTCTTTTTCTGGAAAGAGCGGCGGACTGCCTCACCATCGGCATAGGGGACGGCGGAAACGAGATCGGGATGGGCAAATACCACGATACACTGCTGGCCACAGGAAAAATCATCCCATCCTGCGTGACCGCTGACCATTGCATTGTGGCCACCGTATCAAACTGGGGAGCCTACGGACTTATGGCCGCCTTGGCCATGCTGACAGGTAATGCGCTGCTACCGGATGCGGAACAGGTGGATGAATATTTGCACGAGATTGTGCGGATGGGCGCGACCGACGGGATTCTCGGCCCAGACCATTGCAGCACGGACGGATTCCCACCCTCCACGGATGCGGAAATCATAGCCGCGCTCGCAGCTTTGCGTTAGAACTTCCAACCCAAACCTATGGTGAAGGAGCGTCCGTAGCCCTTCGGATAATAGTCCGAAAGCAACATGGGGCTCAAATCAAACGAGTAACGGTACTCCAGCAGGAATTTGTGGATGGCATAGTTGAATCCGAACGCCACCCCGTACTGATGCTGCTGCAGCACCTCCGACCAGCCCTTTGTCTCCTCCACCAGCCTGTTATTCAAACTGCCGGCAAAGACATAGCGGTAATATGGCGCGACAAAGAGACCCATTTTAAACCACATACCCTCAATATCCATGTTGACGGAGTTGAATTGGATGCGCAGCGGCACCTCCAACGCATGGTACCGGTATGACTGCAGTTGCGTATATCCCGAACCGAGACTTGTGTAGCAGGCGGCCAACCCAAGCTCAAATTTTGAAGTCGGACAGATGTTCCATTCGGCCATCAGGGAATAGGCCGGCTTGCTTGAACCGACCAGTTCGTTGTCCTCCAACCACAAACGTCCGCTACCGAGCCGGAGCATCATACTGAACCCCATCACACGGTAGGCTTCGGATTCGTCACCGCTGCCGTTATGTATGCGTGCCACCTTGCCTGAAGGGGCGAACTGAGGGTCGGATGCAGCCTTCGTAACTAAGGCATACAGGTGTTCGACAATAAATGCCATGCCCTCCAGATCCAACCCTGCTGCCTCGTCATTCACCTTGTGATATGGGGATTTCAAACCGGTGGTAACAGCTAAAGTGGGACATCCCAGCATAGCAAAACGGCGCGTGTCCGTTGCAGTGAAAATGCTGGTTTCAAATTCCTTCAGTTTGACGTTACCGTAAGGCGCGTTCCAAGGCAAGGCATTGATGAACTGTTTGCCGTCGGCAATGGTGCCATATCCCATATACTCCAGATACCCGGAGGTACGCAGGTAGCCGACCATGTCAACGCTCAGCATAAGCTTAACCTGATTCTTCGGTGAAGGGAAATAATTGTTGGCCAGATATGTGGAGCCCTCCAGCCCGACCTCCTCCGCATCGAAAAAGGCCACCAGCACGGAACGCTTCAGCTGTTCGGGATGCGCCTGCAGCATACGTGTCACCTCCAGCAGCACGGAGCTGCCGCTGGCGTTGTCGTCCGCACCGTTATAGATGTTGTCCGCGGCACTGGGATCCAGATTTACACCGATGTGGTCGTAATGCGCCCCGATTACAATGTACTCGTTCTTCAACAGGGAATCGGTTCCGGGGAAAAGCACCATGACATTCTGCCCCTTCTGCGTCCCTCCCTTATAGGTGAAGGGATAATAGTATGTGGTGTCCGCATAGGGCTTCGCGCCCATCCCCTGCAGCTGCCGGCAGATGTACGCCGCCGCCTTTTGGGCATAGACCGTGCCTGTTTTCCTGCCTCGGAGCGAATCGTCCGCAAGCGTGAAGGCGTGCTGTTTCAAACGTGCGACAGTTTCAGCATGCTGCGCCTCTGCCGCAACTGAAAGGCAGCAGAGCGCCAGAATGGTCAATATTTGTTTCTTCATATCTCAATAATTTATTTTTCAGGTTTGATCAAAACAATTCCATCCTCCTCCAGCTGCACCAGCCCCTTCTTATAGAGGTCGCCGACCGCCTTCTTGAAGGTCTTTTTGCTGACCCCGAACATCCGGTAGATGGTTTCAGGGTCGGTTTTGTCGGTGCATGGCAGGTAGCCGCCGCGGCTGCGGAGGAATTCCAGCAGCCGGTCGGAGAAATCAACAACCTTTGCATATCCGGTCTTGTAGAGGACAAGGTCTATCTTTCCATCCGGACGCACCTGCTCCACAAAGGCAGACTCGCGGTCACCGTTGCGCAACCCGGCAAAGACCTCATCGTAATAGAGCATCCCCTTGTACTTTTGGTCAACAATCACCTTATATCCCAACTCAGTACGCTGGTATACCAGCACATCCACACGATCCTTGCTGCGGTATGCGTCCGCAGGCGCTGGCAGCAGATGCTGCTCAACCTTGGATGTGGCCACAAGACGCCGTGTCTTTTCATCCACATAGGCGTAGACCACCACCTTTTCGCCCACCTGCATTCGGTGGTACTGTTCGCGGTAAGGCATAAGCAGATCCTTCAGCAGCCCGCATTCCAGAAAGGCTCCGACCTTTGTAATCTGTTTGACGCGCAGCGCGGCGAAACGCCCCGACTGTATCAGCGGATGCTCCGTCGTCGCCACCAGACGGTCCTCCGAATCGGTATATACGAACACCGTGACGGTGTCCCCCACATGCCATTCCGGAAGCACATATTTGCGCGGCACCAGGATTTCGCCGTAACCCCCGCCGTCCACAATCACGCCAAAATCAAGTTTCCGGGTGATCTTCAAATCGTTGTATCTGCCTATCTCTACCATTACAATGGTTTTCAAATTTCGTTTTGCAAATGTAGGGCTGTCGTACGACAGCCCTACATTTTTTTATGGGAACGGGAATTTATTCCACCTCCCAGGTATCACCGCTGTTCAGCAGGTCGTCCACGCATTTGTATTTGCCATGGGCCATCTGCTCCTCCATCTGGTCCTCGTACAGCTGCGTGTAGGAAACCTTGTGCACATTGCGGATCACACCAATTGCAACCGGCAGGTCGCCGTGCATCCGCGCCAGCATCATGTGGATGCCGGCATCCTCGGTGGTCTCGTCATGTACCATGATGTCGTCCAGCGTAACGCCGTTCTCGCCGATGGTGACGGCTTCGAGACAGCGTCCGTTGAAACGCAGACCGCGGTTCTTATCCTTTCCGAACAGCATCGGTTTGCCATGCTCCAGCACAATGATACGGTCATCGCGCACCGCCTTGTCGGTGATGGCGGCATGTGCCTTGTCGTTAAAGATGACACAGTTCTGCAGCACCTCGACAACACTGGTGCCGTCATGCTGTGCGGCACGGGTCATGATGTCGGTGGTCAGCTGCGGAATGCAGTCGATGGCACGGGCGTAGAAGGTGCCCTGTGCACCCATCACCAGCTCACCAGGAATGAACGGGTAGTCAATGGTGCCGAACGGGGAGGTCTTTGTCACCTGCCCGAACTTGGTGGTCGGACTGTACTGCCCCTTGGTCAGGCCGTAAATCTCGTTGTTGAAGATNNGAAGATGGTGATGTTCAAATCCTGATTCCTGCGGATAGCATGAATCAGATGGTTGCCACCGATGGCCATGGAGTCACCGTCGCCCATGCTTACCCAGACACTCAACGCAGGGTTGGCCAGCTTGACGCCCGTGGCGATGGCGCAGGCACGCCCGTGGATGCTGTGGAATCCGTAAGTGTCCACGTAATAGGGAATACGGGAGGAACAGCCGATACCCGACACCATGCAGATATTCTCCTTTTTGGTGTGCGTCTTGGGGAAGGTGTTCAACAGTGCGCTGAGGATGAAGTGGTCACCGCATCCGGGGCACCATTTCACCATCTGGTCGCTTGTGAAATCCGTTTTGGTATAGTCGATGTCCGCTTTGGGGACAAAATGTTTTTCCATCATGGCTTATTCTCCTAAAATTTTGGTGAAACATTCCTTTAACTCGCCAACCTCGAAAGGCAGTCCCATAATCTTGTTGTACTGATGCATGGGGCATTCCGGGAATTTGGTGCGCAGATAGCCTGCAAACTGGCCGTTGTTCAGCTCGCAAACCACAATTTTCTTGTACCTGCGCAGGATGTCGCCGGTGTTCTTCGGCAGCGGGCAGATGTAGTTGAAGTGGGTGTAGGCAACCTTCTTGCCCTCATTGTTCAACTCCTCAACAGCCAAGGTGAGCGCACCGCTGGTGCCGCCCCAGCCGACCACAAGCAGGTCGCCGTCGGGATTGCCGGTCACCTCCTGGTCGGGGATGTAGTTGGCAACCCTGTCCACCTTCTCCTGACGGTTGCGCACCATCAGGGCATGGTTTTCGGGATCGGTGCTGAGCGGGCCGTCCGGGCATTTTTCCAGACCGCCCACACGGTGACGCAGCCCCTCCATGCCTGGGAGAGCCCATTCGCGGGCAAAGGTCTCCGGATCGCGGCGGAAAGGACGATAGTTGGGATCGTTCGGCGTGGCCAAACGCGGTGTGATTGAAGGCAGGTCGGCCACCTTCGGGATGCGGAACAGCTGGGAACCGTTGCCCAGATAGCCGTCCGTGAGCAGGATGACAGGGGTCATGTGCTCCAAGGCCAGCTTGGCCGCATTGTAGGCCAAGTAGAAGCAGTTGGCGCTGCTGGAGGCTGCCACCACAATCAGCGGAGCCTCGCCGTTACGCCCGTAAAGAGCCTGGTTCAGGTCGCCCTGCTCGGTTTTGGTCGGCAGGCCGGTGGAGGGACCACCACGCTGCACATCCACCACCACCAAAGGCAGTTCCACCATTACAGCCAGACCCAGTGCCTCGCTTTTCAATGAGAGGCCGGGACCGGAAGTGGAGGTGCAGGCCAGTGCGCCGGCGTATGAGGCACCGATGGCGGAGCAGATGCCCGCAATCTCGTCCTCAGCCTGGAAAACTCTTGCGCCCAAAGCTTTGTGTTTGGCAAGCTCCACCATCACATCGGTGGCCGGTGTGATGGGATAGCTGCCGAGGAAAAGGCGGCGTCCGCTACGCTCCGAAGCGGCCAGAAGTCCCCATGCGGTGGCGACGTTGCCGGTGATGTTACGGTAGCGGCCCTTCGGCATCTTCGCCTGCGCAACCTCCACAATGTGGGAGTGGATCACCTCCAGCTTGTCGGCATACTCATAGCCTTCGGTCAGCACAGCCTTGTTCAGCTTCACCACATCCGGCTTTTTGGCGAACTTGCGCTCCAGATAGGCGAAAGTCTGCTCCAGCGATTTGTGCGTCATGTAGAAGATGATGCCCAGCGCGAACATGTTGCGGCAGCGCTCGGCGGTCTTCTTGTCCGCACCCTGGTCCGCACCGATGCGGTTGGTGAACGAGGTGACCGGCGCCTTGATGATGGTGTAGGCACGCTCCATTTCGTCCGTGAAGGGGTCGGCATCGTATCCGGCCTTCTTCATGGCATCCTCCGTAAAGGTGTCGATGTCGACAATCACCGTGGCCCCCTTCTTGGCCCATTTCAGGTTGGACTTGAACGAGGCAGGGTTCATGGCGACCAGAATGTCGCACTTGTCTCCGGAACTGTAGATGTGGCTGCCCACATGCACCTGGAATCCGCTAACACCGGCGATGGTGTTGTGCGGAGCACGGATTTCAGCCGGATAATCAGGGAAAGTGGCGATATCGTTACCCGTCAGCGCGGATGCGTCGGAAAACAGCGTGCCGGAAAGCTGCATGCCGTCACCGGAATCGCCTGCAAAACGGATGACGATATCATCCTTTTGAATGATTTTCTGATCTGCTTTTGTCATAATATCAATACATTTGTTTTATTATTCAATTGTAGGAAACAAAATGCAAAAATAGACGATTATCCTTTACAAAATGTGGTTGTACCAAAATATATTTACACATCGAAATTTCTTTTCCGATGCGGAGTGAAACCGCGTTTTCCGTCAGCGAAATAGGCAGCAAGCGGAAGGGCCTGCCCCACACTGAATTCACCTATGGAGGTCCTGCGCAGCCGCTTCAGATAGGCGCCGCAGCCCAATTCCGCGCCAAGGTCGCGGGCGATGGAGCGGATGTAGGTCCCCTTGCTGCAGCGGATTTCAAAATCCACCTCCGGCAGCTCCACCCTGGGTAACAGGAAGTCATATATTTCTATTTCCTTGGATTTCAAGGCGACCTCCTCCCCTTTCCGGGCATACTTGAACGCCGACTTGCCATCCAGCTTGACCGCCGAGAAGAGCGGCGGCACCTGCTGTTGCACCCCTTTCATCCCCTCACAGGTTTTCCGGACCTCCTCAGCACTCAGATTCTCCACGGAACAGACCTGCTCCACCGGATGCTCCAAATCGTAGCTGGCAGTGGTGGCTCCCAGCACAAAGGTGCCGGTATAGGTTTTCGGCATCGACTGCAGCTCCTCTATCCGCTTGGTCGCCCGACCGAGGCAGACCAGCAGCAGGCCGTCAGCCAGTGGGTCGAGCGTGCCGGCATGGCCGATCTTGAACTTTTTCAGCCCCGTCTGCCGCCGGATCTCCTGTTTCAGCTTGTTCACCACATCGAACGAGGTCCAGCGCAGCGGCTTGTCAATCAACCACACGCTGCCCTCCTCCTCCGAAAACGGGGCCTCGCAGCCCTCACCGAAATGAATGGTATGTGTCATGTTTTTCTTCTCACCTTATAATTCGCAAGTTCACTTTTTTCGGGTTTGCAAGCAGGATATGTCACAAAGCTATTTTTCGTCAAGTGAAACATCACGCACACTTATTGTGTCACTTCCG
>DBYD01000030.1:7544-12961 GCA_002309855.1 Bacteroidales bacterium UBA1195 | reverse complement strand
GATGGAAACCCGACAAACGAAATCGACGAAGAATTTACAAAATAAATTCACACCTAATAAAACAGAAAAAGAGACCCTATATCGGAGTCTCTTTTTTCAGTTTTTCACCTCTTCTGTTTTGATATGTCGTGGAAAAATAGTATCTTTGTAAAAAGAGACATTTAGGACACATAAATATAATAAAAAGTGTAAATTGACGTTAGAACAATAAAACGATTTGAGATATGAGACATATTAAAAACTTTAACGAATACATGACGACCACCGGAGAAATCAAATCCATACGTGAAAACAAATTGGATTTTGAAGAGGAAAACATAACATACAAGACATACTATCCGAAAGTCAATGAAGACGATTATGCATATGTCAGAGACAACAGAAAACTTCTATGGGATTTTTTTGACGAAGGATACAAATATGCAAATCTGAAAGAATTCCGCAGTTGTGTGAATGAAAGGTCATTATGGAAAAATACATCATGCTTGAAGACGGCGGTGTTCAATGGTAAGATGGTCGCTGCAAGTATATATACATCTTATCAAGGAGGTATGAAATGTGTTGGTATAACGGCAACTACAGACCCAAAATACAGAAACATTGGAAAACGTGCAGTCGTCCATATAATCAAGGAAGATATAAGTCTTGTTGGAAACTTCTATTGGACAGAGTGTAGTGATGCAATTGAACATCTATACGAAAAACACGGGGGTGTCAAGATACCGAATGACTACCTTTATTTGTTCAATAATGAAAAAAAGGAAAAACTTGATGATGGATATCATTTTATTGTCAAGATAAAGTATAGTGACGGGGAAACCGAAGATTGCCGTAAGGTTATATTTGGATTCAACTCACAGGAAACATTTGATGTTATAAAACAAGAAAACGACGAAAGGATTATGGAGTGTATAAACAGAATTACACACAAACCAATCAAAGAGTCCGTATATGTAAGAAACCTATCAAAGGAGGACTATTATACAGAAGTTGTGTATGTTTTCTACGATGACAGAGTAAATGGTAATAAAGATTACTCCGAGACAACAATGAATTTGTTGAAGGAAGCTGTTGAGTATTTAAAGATATTTGTCAAAACAAACAAAAAAGTTGATATGGGAAAATACTTGGATGCTATTGAAAACGGTGAAGACCTGATGGCAACCGCCACCATAATGGACATACACAGTAATATTCTTATTTGAACCGGTTGAATCCATCGAAGATACGGAAGACAAGACACATTAGACAAAATAGATTATACAACAAATGCAAACAATATGGAAAAGGAATTTAAGGCAGTAATGGAGCAACTAAACAAGTTGTTTAGTGTCGGGGGTAGATTCCACCCAACTCTTGAACCACATTTTGAAAACGGAAAGATAGTTGAGTGGGTGTTCGTCAAAAATGGTGAGGAAGTGAAAAGTGAGACAACAGGAGAGAGAATAAGTTTAAAAACATTGAGGGATGTTTATGAATTTATATCGGATGGTGGGGGGATGTTTCAACTTCCGTTATAGCCAACAAGTATATTATTACCTTTGTTCAAAATTAAATTTTTGCAAAAGTAATCAAATAACAAATGCTTTCTCGTCATCTGCAACAAAAAAGTGAATAAAAAAATCGGATTGGTTCCGGATTCGTATCCGGATTTTTGGTACCTTTGCGCTTTTATTTGAGCGAAGGTTTATGGCCGAATACACAGAAGAAAACATCGTCACATTAGACTGGAACGAGCACATCCGGCAGCGTCCGGGCATGTACATCGGCAAGCTGGGGGACGGCAATTCCCCGGACGACGGTATTTACGTGCTATTGAAAGAGGTGATAGACAATGCGATTGATGAATTTATGATGGGGTTCGGCAAGGTGGTCAACATACTGATTCACGAGCAGAAGGTCACTGTACGCGATTTCGGGCGCGGCATTCCGCTGGAGAAGGTTGTGGACTGTGTGGCCAAAATGAACACCGGCGCCAAATATGATTCCGACGCCTTCCAGAAGTCAATCGGCATGAACGGTGTGGGCGTGAAGGCGGTCAATGCGCTTTCGAGCTTTTTCCAGGTGGTCTCCGTGCGTGACGGCAGGGAGAAGCGGGCCGAGTTCGAATGCGGGCGGCTTGTGAAGGAATATCCTGTCTGCGACACGGATGCGCCCAACGGCACGACCGTCGTGTTTGTCCCTGACGACACCATTTTCGAGAATTTCCACTTCTATTCCGAATTTCTGGAAAAGATGCTCTGGAACTACGCCTACCTGAACCGCGGGCTGACCATCGTCTTCAACGGGCAGAAATACAATTCAAAAAACGGCCTGTACGACCTGCTCTCCAATTCGATGAACGAGCAGCTGGTGTATCCGATCGTGCATTTGCAGGAAAAGGAGTTTGAGCTGGCCATCACCCATGCGGAGAAGGGGAACGGGGAGACCTATTTCACCTTTGTGAACGGGCAGCACACCATCCACGGCGGCACGCACCAGCAGGCCCTGCGTGAGGCATTGGTGAAGACGCTCCGCGAGTTCTACAAAAAGGAATACGACGCCATGGACATCCGCCAGTCGGTCTGCGCGGCCATGAGCATCCGCATACAGGACCCTGTGTTTGAGTCCCAGACAAAGACCAAGCTCGGTTCGGAAAACATGAAGCCGGGCGGCCCCACGGTGCGCTGGTATGTCAACGACATGGTTGGCAGGCTTCTGGACAACTACCTGCACCGCAACCCGGAGGTGGCGGATGCGCTTCAGAAGAAGATTAACGAATCGGAAAAGGAGCGCAAGGAGATCGCAGGCATAAAAAAGGCGGCCAAGAGCAACAACAAGAAGCTGAACCTGAACAACCGCAAGCTGCGTGACTGTCACTACCACCTGAACGAGAAGGGGGATCGCGGCATAGAGAGCTCGCTGTTCATCACGGAGGGAGACTCCGCATCGGGCTCCATCACCAAATCGCGCAATGCGGAGGTGCAGGCTGTCTTCTCCCTGCGGGGCAAGCCGCTGAACACCTTCGGCAAGACCAAGCGCGTCATCTATGAGAATGAGGAGTTCAACCTGCTGCAGGCGGCGCTGAACGTGGAGGAGGGGCTGGACGGCCTGCGCTACAACAACATCATCATCGCCACCGATGCCGATGA
The DNA here is from genome assembly GCA_002309855.1 of Bacteroidales bacterium UBA1195. GTDB lineage: Bacteria > Bacteroidota > Bacteroidia > Bacteroidales > WCHB1-69 > UBA1195. The sequence continues at coordinate 9,830 of DBYD01000030.1, read as the reverse complement.
TGACGGCATGCACATCCGGCTGCTGATGCTCACCTTTTTCCTCTCCTTCTTTCCCGAACTTATCAAGGCGGGGCATGTCTATATTTTGCAGACGCCGCTGTTTCGGGTGCGCAACAAGAAGGAGACCCATTACTGCTACACGGAGCAGGAGCGGCTGGATGCCATCGCAAAGTGCGGCGCGAAGGCGGAGATCACCCGCTTCAAGGGCTTGGGCGAAATCTCCCCGGACGAGTTCAAGCATTTTATCGGGAAGAACATACGTCTTTCGCCGGTGGTGCTGAACAGCGACACCAATGTGCAGCAGCTGCTGAACTACTACATGGGCGGGAACACACCCGAACGCCAGTCCTTCATCATGAAGCATCTGAAGGTTGAGGAGGATCTGGTCCGTGACGCATGATTTTCGGAATTCCACTATAAAACATAACAAGATGAATGTAATCAGTGAAACCAATTTCAAACTTTCCGGCCTTACCGGATTCTACCGCGGCAAGGTGCGGGATGTCTATACCATCCGCGACCGCTGGATGATTATGGTTGCGACCGACCGCATTTCGGCCTTCGACGTGGTGCTTCCTCGTGCCATACCCTATAAGGGACAGGTGCTTACGCAGATTGCCTCCCGCTTTCTGGATCTGACGGCGGACATCTGCCCGAACTGGAAGACCTCCACGCCCGACCCGATGGTGATGGCCGGACACCGCTGCGAGCCGTTCCCGGTGGAGATGATAATCCGGGGATACCTGACCGGAAGTTCATGGCGGACATATAAATCGGGTGCAAGAAGCATCTGCGGTGTGCCCATTCCTGACGGGATGCGCGAGCACCAGCGTTTCGCCGAACCCATAATCACCCCGACCACCAAGGCCGTCGAAGGGCATGATGAGGACATTTCCAAGGAGGAGATTATCCGTCAGGGTCTGGTCTCCGCGGAGGATTACGCCATACTTGAGGACTACACCCGCCGCCTGTTCCAGCGTGGCAGCGAGATAGCCGCCAGGCACGGGCTGATTTTGGTGGACACCAAATACGAGTTCGGGAAAAAGGACGGCAAAATCTACCTGATTGATGAGATCCACACGCCGGATTCATCCCGCTACTTCTATGCCGACGGCTTTGAACAGCGTTTCGCCGCCGGTGAGCCGCAGCGGCAGCTCTCCAAGGAGTTTGTGCGCGAATGGCTGATGGAGAACGGTTTCCAGGGGAAAGAGGGTCAGCGCGTCCCCGAAATGACGGACGAGGTTGTGCAGCACATCTCGGAACGTTATATTGAATTGTATGAACAGATAACAGGCGAGAAGTTTGTCCGTGAGGAGAGCTCCGATGTGATGGCGCGTGTGGAACGGAACGTGGCCGCCTGTTGCGCCGCATTGCAGTAGTTATGGACAGCGAAAAGGTTTTTAAAACGGTGAAGGCCTCCATCACGGTCAGTGACAGGGAGGGGAACATAATCTTCATGAACGATGCCTCCAAGGCGGTGTTCGGTGACAAGGTGGGGGAGAACATGATGCCCTGCCACCAGCCTCGCTCGCAGGAGATTATCCGCCGCCTGATGGCGGAGGGTGCCACCCATGCCTACACCATCCAGAAAAAGGGGCAGCGCAAACTGATATACCAGACCCCATGGTATGATGATGGGGAGGTGGCCGGACTGGTCGAATTCTCGCTTGTGCTGCCGGAAGACATGCCTCATTATGTGCGGGACACTCCCCCACAGGATAATAACCGATAAAACCGACATCAGATGAAAATTGGGTTTGACAATGAAAAATATGTGCGCATCCAGTCGGAGCACATCAAGGAGCGCATCGCCCAGTTCGGGGACAAGCTGTACCTGGAATTCGGCGGAAAGCTGTTTGACGACTACCATGCCAGCCGCGTGCTGCCTGGTTTCGAGCCGGACAGCAAGTTGAAAATGCTGATGCAGCTCCGTGACGATGCGGAGATTGTCATTGTCATCAGCGCGGTGGACATTGAAAAGAACAAGGTGCGCGGCGATCTTGGCATCACATACGATGAGGATGTGCTGCGCCTGCGCGAGGAGTTCATGCGTTGCGGCCTTATGGTCAGTTCGGTGGTGATCACCCATTTCAACGGGCAGCAAAGCGCAATCGCCTACAGGGAGCGTCTGGAGCGGATGGGCATCCATGTGTGGTACCATTACCTGATTGAGGGCTATCCCACCAAGGTCGACCTGATATGCTCCGCCGACGGTTTCGGCAAGAACGAGTATGTGGAGACCCAGCGTCCTCTGGTGGTTGTGACCGCCCCCGGCCCCGGCAGCGG
>DBYD01000030.1:0-7423 GCA_002309855.1 Bacteroidales bacterium UBA1195 | reverse complement strand
TGAACGATGTGAACATGATCGACCCGTTTCATCTTGAGGCATACGGGAAGACCACGGTCAACTACAACCGCGACATTGAGATTTTTCCGGTGCTGAACGCCATTTTCGAGGGCATCTACGGGGAGAACCCCTACAAGTCGCCCACCGACATGGGTGTGAACATGGCCGGTTTCTGCATCAGTGACGATGAGGTATGCTGCCAGGCCTCCAAGGATGAGATCATACGCCGCTACTACACGGCACTGTGCGATTTCGCCCAGGGGAAGTCGGGGGAGAGCGAGGTGAACAAGATTGACCTGCTGATGAAGCAGCTTAAGATAACCACGGCTGACCGCCGCACCACTGTGGCGGCCCATGAGCGCAAGGAGAAGGAGGGGGTGCATTCCTCCGCAATCGAACTTGCGGACGGTACTATTATAACGGCGCATACCAGCGCGCTGCTCGGCCCAAGCGCCGCACTGCTGCTTAACGCGCTCAAGCATCTGGCCGGAATCGACCACGGTATACGGCTGATTCCGCAGAAGATGATTGAACCAATCCAGCGCACGAAGGTAAACATGCTGCATGGGAAGAATCCCCGGCTGCATACGGACGAGGTGCTGGTTGCGCTCTCCATGCTCTCACTGCAGGACGAGCGTTGCGAGCAGGCGTTGGCCTGCCTTCCGCAACTTGACGGCTGCCAGGTGCACGCCACGGTCATGCTGAGCGAGGTGGACAGGAAGATTTTCAAGAAACTTGGCATCGGCCTGACCACGGACCCTGTCAGCAAGGGATAAAAAAAAGCCGCCCGCGGGCGGCTTTTTTCTTTTTAATGTACAGTTACGCTGTGACCAGCTTGTAGGTGTCGCTTGCGATGACAAACTCCTCGTCCGTGGTGACAACCACTGTCGCCACCTTGGAATCCTTGGTGGAGATGATGCAGTCCTCGCCCATAATCTTGTCGTTGAGCTCCATGTCCACCTTGATGCCGAGGCATTCAAGCCCCTCAAGGATCGGGTGGCGCATGAACCAGGCGTTTTCGCCGATGCCGCCGGTGAAGAGCAGCAGGTCGCAGCCGCCCATCTCAGCCATATATCCGCCGATGTAGCGTTTAACACGTTGTGCAAACATGTTGAAGGCGTAGGTGCAGCGTTCGTCGCCCGCATCGCGTCCGGCACGGATGTCGCGCATGTCCTGCTTGCCGCCGCTTATGCCGACGAGGCCGCTCTTCTTGTTGAGCGTGGCGGTGATATCCTTCCAGTCCTTGCCGTTCTCGACAATCTCCTTCTTGATTATGAATTCCATCACGCCAGGATCCACATCGCCCGGACGGCTGCCCATGATAAGCCCCTCCAGCGGGGTCATGCCCATGGTGGTGTCGTAGGACTTGCCATGGTCGATTGCGCAGATGGAGGCTCCGCTCCCCAGATGGCAGCTGATGATCTTCAGGTCGTTCCAGTCCTTTCCGATCATTTTTGCAGCCTTTTCGGCCACGAACTTGTGGCTGGTTCCGTGGAAGCCGTAGCGGCGCACTCCATATTTTTCATAATATTCGTAAGGGAGGCCGTACAGGTAGGATTGTGGCGGCAGCGTGCTGTGGAAGGCGGTGTCGAACACCACGCTCTGCGGCACGTTGGGGAGCACTTCGCGCATGGCGTAGATTCCGGCCAGATTGCCCGGCGTGTGCAGCGGGGCGAGGTCGGTCAGAGACTTGATCTTTTCAATAACCTCGTCGTTGACAAGGCAGCTGTCGGCGAAGAGCTCGCCGCCATGGGCCACGCGGTTGCCGACCGCACCAATCTCGTTCAGATCCTTTATGACACCCATCTTGGGGTCGGTAAGGGCGTTAAGCACAATCTTTATTCCCTCGGTGTGGTTGGGGATGGGAAGCTGCTCGTAATGTTTCTCCCCGTGGTATTTGTGGGTGAACTCACCCATTTCCAGACCGATGCGTTCCAGCAGACCTTTGGCCATAACTTGGGCGTTGTTGTCCATGTCAATCAGCTGGTATTTGATTGACGAACTGCCGCAATTCAAGACTAATATTTTCATTTTGAATGAATTAATTTAATGATTACATATTACAAACCAATTCGCAAAGATACTCAAAAAATAAATATTCCCCCGTATGGTGCGGCAGATAATTCAAAGAAAATATTTGATCCGGCTGCAAAAACGAATCGGAAAAATGATTACTTTTGCGCTTCGCCTTTTTAAATTGGCGAAGTTTTTTTTTATTTAAAGGCTATTAAAATTAAAGTATTGTAAAACAAATGTCAAGAGAAATAAAACTGAGTTTGGTCTACCGTGACATGTGGCAATCTTCCGGCAAGTATGTGCCCCGTGTCGACCAATTGAAGCAAATTGCCCCGGTCATTGTGGATATGGGCTGTTTTTCCCGTATAGAAACCAACGGCGGAGCTTTTGAGCAAGTGAATTTATTGTATGGCGAAAACCCGAACAGGGCGGTGCGCGAATGGACGAAGCCCTTCAACAAGGCCGGCATCCAGACCCATATGCTGGAGCGGGCGTTGAACGGATTGCGGATGTATCCGGTGCCTGCGGATGTGCGGCGGCTGATGCCGAAGGTGAAGAAGGCGCAGGGTGTGGACATCATGCGCTCATTCTGCGGACTGAATGACTACCGGAACCTGGAGCTTTCCGTAAAGTATGCCAAAGAGGCCGGGATGATTTCCCAGGCGGCGCTGAGCATCACCCATTCCAGCATCCATACGGTGGAATATTACATGGCGATTGTGGACAAGCTGGTGGAATTCGGTGCGGACGAAATCGCGCTGAAGGACATGGCGGGCGTGGGCCGTCCGGTGACGTTGGGCCGTCTGGTGCACGAAATCAAGGCCAAGTATCCGCACATCGTGGTGCAATATCACGGCCATTCCGGTCCGGGATTCTCCGTCGCCTCCACGCTGGAGGTGGCCAAGGCCGGCGCCGATGTGATCGACGTGGCCATGGAGCCGCTTTCGTGGGGCATGGTGCATCCGGATGTCATCACAATACAGGCGATGCTGAAGGATGCCGGATTCCAGGTGAAGGACATCAACATGAAGGCCTACATGGAGGCACGTCGGCTGACGCAATCCTTCATGGACGATTTCTTAGGCTATTTCATCAACCCGAAAAACAAGATCAGCACTTCGTTGTTAGTGGGCTGCGGCCTGCCCGGCGGCATGATGGGTTCGATGATGGCCGACCTGACCGGCATGCACGGTGCCATCAACATGGCGTTGAAGAAGCATGGCAAGCCGGAGGTGACTTTGGACGAGCTGCTGGTGCAGCTGTTCCAGGAGGTGGAGCATGTGTGGCCGAAACTGGGTTATCCTCCCTTGGTCACGCCTTTCAGCCAGTATTGCAAGAACATCGCGCTGATGAACATCTACTGCATGGCGAACGGGGAGCCGCGCTTCTCGAAAATCGACAAGGACAGCTGGAACATGATTGCCGGCAAGAACGGCCGTCTGCCCGGACCGCTGGCTCCGGAAATTCTGGAGCTGGCCAAGAAGAACAACATCGAGTTCTTTGACGGCAATCCGCAGGACGAATATCCGGATGCGCTTGACACCTATCGCAAGGAGATGGACGAGAACGGCTGGGATTACGGTCAGGACGATGAGGAGCTGTTCGAGCTGGCCATGCACGACCGGCAGTATCGAGACTACAAGTCGGGCATCGCCAAAAAGCGCTTCAACGAGGAGCTGGAGAAGGCCAAGGCCGCGGCGGTTTGCGCGAGCGGCAGCGTGGCGGTCTCCAAGGAGGATGCTGAAAAGAGGATGCTCTCCTATATCAGCGACAAATATCCCAACGCAACGCCGGTGCTGGCTCCATCCACAGGCAAACTGCTGTGGGAGGCCGATTTTGCCGAAGGTTCCGTGCCGCCCGCACCGGGCCGTGCCTACAAAGCCGGAGCCACGATGGGGGTGGTGCAGGCCTACTACGGAAACGAGGACATTCCCGCTCCCAAGGAGGGGTCGTTGATAGACACCTGCGTGCCGCAGGGAATGCAGGTGAAGAAGGGCGACATCGTTGCCTGGATAATTTAAAAAAAATGCGGGGTTCACCCCGCATTTTTTAATGGCAATTGTGTTGCCCGTTTTCCTGATGGTTGCAGGGTTTGCCCTGTTGGTGGTTCCCGCAGCCGCCGCAGTTGCTGCCGCAATTCTTCTGGCAGCCGGGGGTGTCGGCTTCCGCGGTGTAGCCGAGGTTCCGGATGGCGGCCTGCAGTTTCTGCGGGTCGGTCTTTTTCGGATTGTAGGTGATGCGCACCTTGGCGGTGGCCAGGTCGTAGTTTACGTCCTTCACACCCTTTTCGTAGGCGATGTTGTTTTCAATCTTGTTCTTGCAGGACTGGCAGGTGCCGTTGGTCTGGAAAACGACATCTTGTTTTTTTCCGCTGTTCTGTGCCTGCAGTGCCGTGACGAAGAGCAGGCTGGCAATTACAAATGTGATTTTTTTGATGCTCATGATATACTATTAATTAATGTTGATGATTTCCTTTGTTTTCCGTATTGTGCTTGAGGATGTAGCGGCATCCCGCGTAGAACATCCGGCCTGTCAGCGGCGCATATACGATTGATGCGTCAAAGAAGGGGCCGAATGGGTTCGCGGCATCCACTATGGGGTCGGCTTGCGTGTAGTTGGTGATGTTTTCTGCGCCCAGATACCATTCAAAATGCTTGAACTGTCTGGAGACTTGTGCGTTCAGCAGAAAGTATGACGGAGCATGCTCCGGATAGCGCAGCGTTTCGGGGAGCAGGGTGGCGTCCGGAAGGCGGGCGCTGCTGTTCCACTGGGTGGTGAAGTCGAATTTCCATTTCTCGAACTTGGTGGCATAGTGGATGTTGAAAATGGCCTTGTGCGGACTTGACATCGCCTTTTCCTGCAGGATCCCGTTGGTGGTCTCCATCACATGGTTGTAGCGGTAGGCCAGCAGCAGCTCCAGCCGCCTGACCGGCACCAGTGTCAATGTGGACTGGACGGCGTGGGAATAGGATTTCCCTTTCAGGTTGTGGAAATAGACCGCGTAGGGGCTGCGGTCGGCATCCGCAATCACCTGGTTGATGAAATTAGTGTAATAGTAGTCAATGGAGAAGGTGGATTCGTTGCCCCTGATTTTGAACGTTTGGGTAAGGCTGCCGCCTGTGTTGACCGCCTCCTCCATATCGAGTTCCTCCTCCACCACAAAGTCGCGTGAGGAGGCCATGAAGGCGGTGCTCTCCATGTAGGGGTGTGCGGTCCGGAACCCTTTGCCGAAGGTGCACCGTATGGCGGTGTTTTCCGCCGCCTGCCATTTCATGTGCAGACGCGGTGTCCATTTCAGGCCGTGGAGGTTATGGTAGTCCGCACGGAGGCCGGTCATCAGCACAAATTTCTTGTTCGGAATGAAACTGTACTGGAGAAAGGCGCCGGGAACGACCTCAGTCTGCTTTTGCGGAGTGTTTCCCCACAGCTCCTCCATGTCGTCCAGCTGGAAACTGAGGCCGGTGTTGAGCTTGTGCCTTTCCGACTTGTCCATAAAGTTCTCGTAGATGATGTTGGCATAGCCGCTCCACTGTTCCGCATCGTAGTTCCTGTATCCGTAGAACGCGTTGTAGTCATGGTGTGTGAGCGAGATGATGGTGCCGATGCTCTCATGTTCCCCTTTGAGCATGAAGCCGTTTTTTGTTATGAGGTTCAGCAGCCGGTGGTCTATGCCGATGCCATACAGCGACCCTTCATCCTTCATCTGACGATTGAATCCCATCTGTCCGCCGGTGCGGGAGTTGGAGAGGAAACTGACCATGGCTCTTCCCTCCCAGTTTTTTGTGGGATGGTAGTCAATGCGGTTCAAGATGTTGAACTGGGTGCCTGTCGGCACTTCGGTGAAGCCGTCGTGGTTGTGGTCGAACATCTTGGGCTGGTTCTCCACATGCAGCAGCAGCATGTCGGAGGTTTTTTCGCCCAGCTGCATCCGGATGTTGGCGTTGGCCTCGCTTTTCAGCATGGAATTGACAAAGAGGTTGACAAACAGTTCCTCCTGGCTGGTTTCCGGTTTTTTGTATTCCACATCTATCTGGCCTGTGACGGATTCGTAGCCGTTGGTGACCGAGGCTGTGCCTTTTGAAATGCTGATGTTCTCCATCCACGGGCCTGGGATGTACAGCAGTCCGAAAACGTTGGAGAGTCCGCGCACGTAAGGCGTATTCTCCAACATTATCTGGCTGTATTTGCCTGCCAGTCCAAGCATCTGTATCTGCTTTGCCCCACTGACGGCATCACTGTAGGAGACATCGACGGCGGCGGTGGTCTCGAAACTCTCCGCCAGGTTGCAGCAGGCGGCGCGGCGCAGCCCTTCCGTGGTAATTACTTGGGTTTGGATAAGTTTGCCGGAGATATAGCTTCCCTCCCTTGTGGAGACGACGCGGACGGCATGCAGGGTTTGTCCGGCCTGAAGCATCAGATGGACAAACCGCGTTGTGTCGTGGATTTGGAGTGTATCCGGCCGGTATCCCACATGACGGACAACCAGACGGTCCGCACCGCTTTTCCTTTTCAGTGAGAAAAATCCTGCGGAATCGGTGAAGGTTCCGATGCCGGTGCCCAGCCACTGCACGCTGACCCCTTCCAACGGTTGTGCCTCCCCTCCCTTTTTCTCCTCCTGAACCACACCTTTCAGCTGCTGGGCGTGGCTTTTGACAGGCATTACGCAGACTGTCAGTGCGATAATGATTGTTTTTGTTAATTTTGGAATTAATTTCATATAAACGCTTTTTTAAATGTTGAAATGAAACAGACCCTGAATGGTTCTTATTTGAGTCTCATTCCGGACATTTAAGCGTAAAGCGTGTTCTGATGGCAGAAATGGATGAAGCGGCTGCTTCCCGCCCTGGAGGGAGGGTCGCCCTTTTCTTCAACGGGAAGGTAGGATTCGGTTATTGGAACCTCTGTCCGGCAAACGCGGAGGAGGTTATCGGATACGTTGCAGATATGCACCGGCATGTGATCCCACTTTTCGGAGGGGAAGAAGTCCGATAGCTTGAGCAGCTTGAAGCATGACGGGCAGTTGTGGCATTGATGGTGGGAATGGTGTCCGGGGCATTCCTGGTGAGTATGGCAGACGGCCTTTTCATGGCTGCAGCAGTGCCCGCAGTTGCGGACATGTATGCCCACCCCTGACTGGAAAAGCAGGAAGAGCACTATCCAGGTGAGTGCCAGCAGCCGCTTTCCCCTCCTTAACCTTCCAAAGGCTTGGATTCCAACGGGATGTTTACTTTCTGTCGTCTGCTCCATGAGCATTAGTTTTGAATTTGCAAAAGTACAAAAAAATGGGATACGGATTTCCACTTTTCTCTATTTTTCACATCCCTTTGATCTCCTCCACCGGAATCCCCGTGGATTGGGCAATCTGCTCCGCCGGAATTCCCAGCTGTTTCATTTTTGCGGCGGCCTC
>DBYD01000034.1 GCA_002309855.1 Bacteroidales bacterium UBA1195 | reverse complement strand
ACGCAGTTCGGAACCTTCTTCAAGAAGCACACCGGCCAGACGCCGATGGAATACAGGAACGGGAAGGGAATTCCGGAGGGTGAGGCGGAAGAGAAAAATTAATAGTTAATAGTTAATAGATTAGAGTTGGTAGCGTGTGGGATACGGCATCGTTGAAGAAAGATATATAACTATAAACTCTTAACTATAAACTAAAAGAATAGGCGCGCTACGTCTCTACTCTACGGCAACGGCAACAACGGTAAAAAATGGAAATAATATTGTCCAATCCACGGGGATTCCGGTGGCGGAAATCGGGATGGGTGTGAAAAAAAAGGGACGCCATGATATGACCGATATAGAAACGGCGTTAATTCGGGATAAAAAAAGGGCCGCCATAATATGACGGCCCTACAAATAGGTATTTTTCTATTTAATCCTCGTCGGATTGGGATTCCTCGTAGGCCTTCAGCAGCGCGGACTGGACATCGGCGGGCACCTGCTGGTACTCCGAAAATTTCATGCTGTAGGAGGCACGTCCGCTGGTGATGGAACTCAACGAGGTGGAATACTTGTTCATCTCGGCCAGCGGCACCTTGGCATGAATAATCTGATAGGTGCCTTCGCTGTCCATGCCCATCACGATACCGCGGCGGCCCTGCAGGTCGGTCATCACACCGCCCATATTCTCGGCAGGGACAAACACGTCCACATCGTAGATGGGTTCAAGGATACGCGGGCCGGCATTCTTGAAGGCCTCGCGGAATGCGGTACGGCCTGCAATCTTGAACGCGGTTTCGTTTGAATCGACCGGGTGCATCTTACCGTCATAGATATTGACGACAATGTCGCGGGCGTAGGAACCGGTGAGCGGCCCCTCCTCCATCTTCTCCATGATACCCTTCAGGATGGCGGGCATGAAGCGTGCGTCAATGGCACCACCGACAATACAGTTGTTGAAGACCAACTTGCCGCCCCACTCCAGCGGATACTCCTGAGTGTCGCGGATGGGATATTTGGTCTGGTTGGGCATGCCGTCGAAATAGGGTTCGATCAGCATGTGCACCTCACCGAACTGTCCGCTACCGCCGGACTGTTTCTTGTGGCGGTACATGGCCTCGGCCGACTTGGTGATGGTCTCACGATACGGAATCTTCGGAGCATAGAATTCAACCTCTATCTTGTTGATTTTCTCAATAATCCACTTGTTAATATTCAAGTGCTGCTCACCCTGTCCGGAGACGATGATCTGCTTCAGCTCCTTGGACTGCTCCACCAGGAAGGTGAGATCCATCTTCTTGATGTCGTTCAGGATCTGGCCGAGCTTTTCGTCATCGGAGGAGTTCTTTGCGCGGACTGCGGTGCGGAACTTGGGCTCAGGATAGACCGTGGGCGGAATGACATCGTCCGGATTCTTGAGGGAATTCAGCGTGTGCTGCGTGCCGACGCTCTTCATCTTGATGGTGCCGACAATATCACCGGCGCAAGCCTTCTCGACCTGTGTCCGGATTTTTCCGGCGACACAGACCAGCTGGGAAATACGCTCCTTGGAGCCGTTGGCGGAATTAACCACATCCGCACCGACGGGCATCTCGCCGTTATAGAGCTTCATCATGGCGACCTCACCGAGGTGCTGCTCGACATTAACTTTGAAGACAAAGGCGGAGAGCGGTTCGGCTGAGCTGCACTTCAGCTCCTTTCCGGCCGTGGTCTTTTCAAACGGCATCTGGTCGGGGGCGGGCGCATTTTCAATGATGAAATCCATCAGCGCATTAACACCCTGGTCGGTCTTTGCGGAGCAGCAGAGCACCGGGAACACGGAACGGCTGATGATACCGAGACGGAGACCCTTCTTGATTTCGTCCGGTGTGAGCGTGCCCTCCTCAAAGAATTTCTCCATGAGAGCCTCGTCGTTTTCGGCGGCGTTTTCAATCAGAGTGTTCAGCAATTCCTCGGCCTTGTCCTTCTCACTGGCGGGAATCTCATCCACAACAGGGTCACCTCCGTTCACCGGGAATTTGAGCATCTTGCCGTGCAGCACGTCGATCACTCCCTCGAAGGCAGCACCGACAGCATTGGTGGGATATTGGATAACCGTCACGCCGTTGCCGAAGAAATTCTTCAACTGCCTGACAGTCTCGTCAAAATTGGCCTTTTCATGATCCATCTGGTTGGCAGCGAAGATCACCGGCTTGTTGAACCGCTTGATGCTGCGCCACTGCACTTCGGCACCGACCTCAACACCGTTCTGGGCGTTCAGCACCAGCACCGCGGCGTCCGCCACGCGGAGGGCGGCAACCGCCTCCCCGACGAAATCGTCGAAGCCGGGGCAGTCGATCATGTTAATCTTCATATTTTTCCATTCGGCATACATCACCGTGGAATAGATGGAGTTCTGCCTTTCCAATTCAACGTCCCGATAATCGGAAACCGTATTCTTGTCCTCCACACTGCCCCTGCGGCTGATGACTCCGCCGTGGAAAGCCATGGCCTCCGCCAAGGTGGTTTTTCCTGCACGTGCGCCTCCCAGGAGGGCCACATTTCTGATTTCACTCGTCTGATAAACCTTCATTCTGCGTTTTTTTTACTGATAATTTGCCGTCCTGCCGGTACACAATAATCATAAATTACTGAATACAAACAGAATAACTTTGTTACTATACATTAATTTTAAGAATGCAAAGATAAACAAAAAACAGATTGGTTTTCCCACTCCATCCAGATTCCGGATATATTTTATACATAAGATTGATTGTCAAATTAATGATTAAAAAACAAACGACAAAATGAATAAAATTGCCATCTCGTATTTTGCAACAAAAAGAAAACTTGTTATCCCGTATTTTACAACAAAATTTGGCATGATTATCCAGTAATTTGCAACTATTTTTTTTTGTATCACCCTGTATTTTGCAACAAATTTGTATATTTGCATCACGAAAATAACAGAAGGGTTAACATGTTTAAAAGGCAGATTATAAAAGAATTAAATAAATGGAGAAACAACACTTCACACCTTCCGTTGGTAGTCAGGGGTGCGAGACAGGTTGGTAAGACAACAGTTATTAACAATTTTGGGATGGAATTTGACAATTTCATCAGCCTGAACATGGAGCGCCCAGAGGAACGCTCCATAGTTGAAAGCGGCCTGCCGTTACAGGAAATGCTGCCACTCCTGTTTCTGCGCAAAGGAATCCGGCGGAAAAACGGCGACACGCTTCTTTTCATCGATGAGATACAGAATTCCCCTTATGCAGTATCGAAATTGCGTTATTTACATGAGGATATGCCTGAACTGTTTATCATTACAGCCGGTTCGCTGCTTGAGAACCTGGTTGACATGAATCTCTCTTTCCCGGTTGGAAGGGTTGGGTATCTGCCTGTAAGGCCCTGCTCTTTCTGCGAGTTCCTGTCGGCAACCCAAGGTGAGGACAAAGTGGAGCTGTTAAGCCAATACAGACACACTGTGCATTTTCACGATGAGCTGATGGCTTTTTTCAACCAATATTGCATTGTAGGAGGTATGCCGGAAGTGGTCCAGCATTTTGCAGACCATCGGGACATGCTCGCGGTTGATGGCATCTATAGCCGTTTGTTGCGCGGCTATATTGATGATGCGGAAAAGTATGCGAAGACCAAAAAGATGACAGAAACTGTCCGATTGCTGATGCGGTACGGCTGGTATCATGCCGGTTCTGTGATAACGTTGGGCAATTTTGCCGGTTCAGAATACAAATCAAAGGAGGTGGCAGAGGGGTTCCGCCTGCTGGAGAAGGCCATGCTGTTGGAACTGGTATATCCATCCACTTCAGCACGACTGCCTGCACTGCCTGAACACCGTCGCATGCCGAAACTATTCTGGCTGGACACAGGGATGCTTAACTATGTCACCAAAGTCCGTCAGGAAATCATCAACGCCAATGACCTGCTGGATATTTGGAAAGGACGCATCGGGGAACAAATTGTGGCGCAGGAACTGCTTAACCTGAACAACGACATCAACCAGACGCGGAGTTTTTGGACCAAGGGCAGAGGGGATGGTGGAGCGGAAGTGGATTTGACTTGGGTGGTCGATTCACAATTGGTTCCGATTGAGGTGAAGACCGGACACAATTCACACCTCCGTTCCCTGCACAGTTTTATGGATGCCTCCCCCATAAGCATAGCGGTGCGTGTATGGTCCGGTCCGTTCAGTGTGGACGATGTGGTGACAACCGTAGGACGGAAGCCGTTCAAGCTTGTCAATCTTCCTTTTTATCTTATTGGGGAATTGGAGCTCATTGTCCGTGAAAACTGCTAATGGTGGCAATTCCGATACAACACGCACAATAAATGCACCGGAGATGCGTTATACAAAGCGATGAAAAACATTTTGACCACAATGGCACTTTGCGCCGCATTATGCAGCTGCCTGCAGCCCCTCCGCGCCCAAAGCAGGGCGCAGCAGGAGCAGCTGGCTGTACAATATTATAAGAGTCAGGAATATGAAAAAGCGGCCGCCCTGTTCGCCGAATTGTTCCGGGAAAAGCCGGACAACTACTGCTATTCCTATTACCTCCCCTGCCTGCTGGAGACCGGAAACTACCGTGAAGCGGAGAAGGTCGTCCAGCGACAGATGCGCCAGAACCCGAAGATTCAACGGTTTCCAGTGGATCTGGGATGGGTTTATGAGAAAGAGGGGAACAGCACCAAGGCACAGCGGCAATATGACCGCTGCATCGATGACGCAAAATCCGCCCAAGCCCTCAAAGAGCTCTCCGCCGCCTTCCTGAACTACGGCCTAACGGAGCAGGCAATCCGATGCTACGGACGAATCCGCACCATGACGGGCGAACCATCCGCCTACGCCTTCGAACTTGCCATGCTTTACCGGCAGAAGGGGGATTACCAGCAGGCTCTTCATGAACTGCTTCACTGGGCTGCGGAACATCCTGCGGAAGCGGAGGTCAACAGCGTTGAGAGCGAACTGACCACCTGGATAGCCGATGATGAGGACAAGAGCAGACATGACCTTGTGGGCAAGACGCTTCTGCAGTATGCCAACAAAAACCCCGATGTCCCGGTTTATGCCCACCTGATGCTCTGGTTCACCCTGCAGGAGGAGGACTACCCCTCCGCACTGAAACAGGCCATAGCGATTGACAAGAGGTTCCAGGGGGAAGGCCGGAGAACCTACGAAATTGCCACCATCGCGGCAGACAACAAGGACTACGGCACCGCAATTGCAGGTTACGACCACATCCGGAAGAGCTATTCCGAATTTTCTCCCTGCTATGAGGCGGCACTTTCCGGCAGCATCCATACGCGATACCTCCAGATAACAAGCCAATATCCGCCGGAGATGACCAAGATAAAGCAGCTTTCGGTCGAACTGGACAGCTTTTTCAGGCAGCACCCGCTTAGGGACGCGAATCTTGGAACATACCTGAACCGTGTTGAGATTGAAGCGGTGTACATGAAGAACATCCCCATGGCCACCGGACTGCTGGAAAAAGCCATAGAGACTCCGGGACTGAGCGCAAAGGGCAAGGCGGCCTGCAAGCTGCAGTTAGGCGACATCTACCACTTGGAGGATGAGGTGTGGGAGGCGACACTGCTGTACAGCCAGGTGGAGAAGGATTTCCCCAATGACACCATCGGACAGAACGCCAAGTTCAAGAACGCCAAGCTGGCATTCTACATGGGGGAGTTCGCATGGGCGAAGGCGCAGCTGGACGTGTTGCGTGCGGCAACCTCCAAGCTGATTGCCAACGATGCAATGCAGCTCTCGCTGCTGATTGCGGATAATGAGAGCGGCGACAGCATCGACAATGCGTTGCACCTGTATGCAAAGGCATGCTACTGCACCGAATGCAGGGAATTTGAAAAGGCCTTGCAACTGATAGACAGCATTAATGATTCCGAGAACCCCTCCCTCACCGATGACATCCTCTACCTGAGGGCGGATATTGCCATCCAACAGCAGCAGTATTCCGATGCCGACAAGCTGTTGGAGCAGATAACCACACAATTTGGCGACGAACTGCTTGCCGACGACGCGCTTTTCATGCGCGCCCGACTTCAGGAGGAGCGTCTGCATGACCCACTGACCGCCATGGACCTGTACCAACAGCTTCTGAAACAGTATCCGGACAGCCTGTTCGCACCGGAGGCACGCAAACGTTTCCGCGCATTGCGGAACAACAGTTTCAAGACACAACCTTAAAACCTGACTTATGGATATCGCATTTTACATTTTGGGCGGCATTGCCCTGATCATCGGCCTCGTAGGCTGCGTGGCGCCGGTCATTCCAGGGCCGCCCATCGGATACATTGGGATTATACTGCTGCAACTTTCCGACAAGCATCCCTTTTCCACCGCCTTCATGGTGGGCGCGGCCATCCTGGTGGCGGCAGTCACGCTGCTTGACTATATGATTCCGGCCATGGGCACCAAAAAGTTCGGCGGGAGCAAATACGGATCGTGGGGCTGCCTTATCGGCACCTTTGCGGGATTTTTCGTCCTGCCGCCATTCGGCATTATAATCATGCCGTTCGTGGGTGCACTGGCAGGCGAACTTTTAGGCGGCAGCCAGCCCAATGTGGCTGTGAAGGCGGCCTTCGGCTCACTGTTGGGATTTCTCGGCGGTGTGCTCTGCAAGGCGGTCGTCTGCATAGCAATGATTGTGGCCTTTGTATGGGGACTATTTTGAAAACCGAATATAAATATTTACAGAACATACATTATGCTACTTATCAGAAACATCAAGGAACTGGTGCAGGTTGAGGAGAAGCCGGTACGCTTCCGCGCCGGAAAGGAGATGCAGAGCCTGCCGCGCATCAAAGATGCCTACCTGCTGATTGACAAAGGTAAAATCAAGGATTTCGGACCGATGGAAAAACTTGGGGAAATCCGCGCCGACAAGGAGATTGACGCCACCGGAAAGATGGTCTTCCCCTGCTTCTGCGACTCGCACACCCACATTGTATATAGCGGCAGCCGCGAAATCGAATACATTGACAAGATACGTGGGCTCTCATACGAGGAGATTGCCCAACGCGGCGGCGGAATACTCAATTCCTGCGACCGGCTGCGCGAGGATTCGGAGGAGGCTCTATACGAAGCGGCATACGCCCGGCTGGAGGAGATGAAAAGCTTCGGCACCGGAGCCGCCGAAATCAAGAGCGGATACGGCCTTGACACCGCCAACGAGCTTAAGATGCTGCGTGTGATACGGCGGCTGAAGGAGAACTCGCCGCTCACAATCAAGGCGAACTTTCTGGGGGCGCACGCCGTCCCGAGGGAATACCTTGGCCGTCAGACGGAATATGTGGACCTTATCATAAATGAGATGATACCGATGGTGGCCGGCGAAGGTCTGGCCGACTTTGTGGATGTTTTCTGCGACCAAGGCTTTTTCACCGTGGAGGACACCGAACGCATCCTGATGGCCGGAATCAAGCACGGGCTGCGCCCGAAAATCCATGCCAACGAGATGGCCCGCTCCGGCGGCATACAGGTTGGGGTGAAGTACCACGCGCTATCGGTGGACCACATCGAATATACCGGCGATGAGGAGATTGCCGCGCTCAAGGGTTCCGACACCATGCCGACAATCCTGCCCGGCGCCGCCTTTTTCCTGAACATGCCCTACGCTCCGGCACGCAAAATAATCGAGGCGGGGCTGCCGGTGGCAATGGCCTCCGACTACAACCCCGGCTCCTCCCCTTCCGGCAACATGCAGCTTGTGCTTTCAATGGCATGCGTCAACTACCGGATGGTTGCCGAGGAGGCGATTAACGCCACAACGATAAACACGGCCTACGCCATGGACTGCTCCGACACGCTTGGCAGCATCGCCAAGGGCAAGACCGCAAATGTATTCATCACCAAGCCCATCCCGAGCATCGAGTTCATGCCATACGCCTACGGGAGCAACAAGGTGGAAACCGTCATACTGAATGGCGAGGCACAATAGTCTGCTGCTCTCCGTCGGAGGGAACATCGGCGACACAACGGAGCAATTCGGGAGGCTGTGGCAGCTTCTGAATGAGAGGGTCGGGAAAGTGACTGTTATCTCGCCCTACTACAAAACCGCGCCATGGGGCTTCGAATCCGACCATGCCTTCACCAACGCGGCTGCGGAGGTGCTGACAACGCTCGCCCCGATAGAGGTTTTGGATGCGACACAGGAGATTGAGCGTCTGTTGGGCCGCACCCGCAAGAGCGAAAACGGCATCTACCACGACCGCACCATTGACATCGACCTGATTGCATACAATGACATCGTAATGCAGACGGAACGGCTCACCCTGCCCCACCCGCTTATGGAGAAACGGAGGTTTGTCCTGCAGCCGCTCTGTGACATCGCCCCGAACTGGGTGCATCCGCTGCTGCACAAAAGCGTGCGGCAGCTGCTCAAGGAGTGCGCGGACACGACAGAAATACTGCTAATGTAAAAAATAACTGACACCCAACATCAGCCTCGGCAGCACCGTGTCGGGATGGCGAAGTTCATCACCCATAAGCCCGTTCAGACGGTAACTTGCGGATATGCCGACGCCACGGTAGCCTATACGGGTCATAACACCGTAGTTCCAGCGGTAGTCCTCCAGCCGGTCCGGACAAATCAGCACCTCCTTGTATGCCTTGGCATCGGGATGCGATTTCGTCCGCATCTTGTCACGTGTCCAGCCGAAACTGCCGTACACCCCAAAATCCCAGAAAAGCCCGTTCCTGCCCCTGTCCACAAAACGGATTCGCTGGTATAGCTGCAGGTAGAGCTCGTCCAGGTTGGTGCGGTAATACTTGGTGTTTGATGTCTCCATACCGAACTGCGCCGGCTTGTTGAAATTGGTGTGCGAGATTCCATAACCGGCTCCAATCCGGTACCATGGCTTGAAGAGCCTCAGCATGTAGTTGACACTGTAACTTAAATTTGGCGACCATGCCCTGCATGACACCTCGTTCCCCATACCAACCATCGTACCGAACGACATTTGGGTCTCATTGGAGTAGCGTCCCGCCCACCAGTCAATTTTGTTGTCGGCAAGCGTCCGGGACAGGTCAGAACCGTAAAAGTAATAATCAGAAACATCATCGTCTCCAATTTCCGCTTCCACCACCTCATCTTCTTCCACAACAACCTCCTCAACTACTTCCGAAAAATCCCAATCAAAATGGGAGTGCCTGTTCCGTACAATCAGATCCTCATCAGCGTTATACCCGTCACGATATTTCACCCTGTCGGAATCGTTCAACCGGATTTCCGAGACATACCCGTTGTAGCAGACGCACAATATCCTGTCACCGATACTGCTTTTGGGAATGAGCAGAGGGTATATGGAATCGAACTTCTTATAGGTACCGTAGGAATATTCCTTATATTTCTCAACCAGGCCGCCGCTGTCCCTCACATGCAGGAACAGGAAGTTGGAACTGTCATACGACAATGGCTTGAACAGGATATTTTCCGCACTGTCCCCCAGCACAAAGGTTGTCTCCTTTCTTCTCTTTTCCGGATCCGTGAACCAGGAGGCCTGCGGCACGCCGTACCCCAGCGCGTAGTCATAGTAGGGATACAAATCCGCGCTTTTTTCCACCTCCGCCTTCAGCTGCATGGCGGTCAGGCTGCGGTTCAGCTGCCATGCGCAGGCGCAGAAGCCGGCAGTCAGCGGCGTGCTGAAGGAGGTGCCATGCACCTCTCTTTCCCAAGCACTGTCATGCTCATTGTCCGCCGCGCAGACAGTGGAAATATTGCACACATTGGGTTTCATCCGTCCGTCCGCAGTCGGGCCGTAGGAGGAAAAATAGGCATGTTCATAATAGTTTACGTATCCTTCTATGCCGCCCACCGTCAGCACGCTGTCCGCATCCGCCGGTGTGACGATTATTTTCCATTCGTCATCGTACGCCTCGTTGCCGGCGGCGGTGCATACCAGCATCCCCTTGCGGGCTGCCATGTTGGCCGCCCTCGCCACCAGCGAGCTGCCGTCCATATCCTTCACCTTGTAGCGTGACTTTCCGTAGCCCAACGAACTGCTTATGATGTCGGCGCCGTTCTTGTCGGCCCACTCCATGGCCTGCATCCACCAGACCTCCTCCTTGAAAGGTTCCGACTTGACCTCGGTACGGGCCAGCAGGAACTCGGCACCCGTGGCCAGCCCAAGCCGCATCGTGTCAATGACACCGGTGATGCAGGAGAGAACATTCAGACCATGATCGTCCCAACCGTAGACATCGGCTTTTTTCTTCGGGAAGTTCCAGGTGCCGACGATGCGGTTGCTGTCGCGCAGATGCTGGAAAGCCACGTGAGTGTTCACACGGGGGAAACCTGCATCGAAAACCGCGATTCGTATGCCGCGTCCGTCAATCCCCTTTTCGCGGAACAGCTCACCCTGCATCCGAAGGAGCTGAAAGGTCATTCCGGCCTTATAATTCACACTGTCGGCCTGCCGGACCGTATCCTTTTCATAGCATGCCAGACGCGCCTCCGCCTCGATGCGGCGCACCGAGCGGACAAACGGAAGCCGCGCAATCTCCGCGACCTGCTCATCCGTGGCCGTCACCGCCACCGCGTTTAACCAGCGGGACTGCCCGACCTCCTCCGTGGCAAGAGCGCAGACCGCCTTGACATATTCTCCGTTCAGCGGATAGTTGCTGCTGTCCCACAAATCGGCATGGTTCAGCCGGTACCGTTCTATGGCTTTGGCATCGAAATAGGTGTATGGGTCGAAGGTGGTGCCCGCCTTGTCGGTCAGGAACACCCAATGGCAGGGTTGCGTGAAACCTGTCGCGAACAGGCCCATAATCAAAAGTGAAAGAAATATTTTCTTCATGTTTATGTGATTTGAAAGTATAAAAACGTCAGTTGTATGGATTAATTGCCTATTTTTGCAGAAATATTTGGAAACTCCCTATATGGGGACAAAACACAATAGGAAAAGAACATGACAAAACACATCGGAGCACATGTGAGCGCATCGGGCGGCGTCTTCAACGCCATCACAAACGCCGTGGCCATCGGCGCGGACGCCTTCGCGCTCTTCACTCGCAACCAGCGCGCCTGGGTCAGCAAACCGCTGGATGAGGCCGAAACCGGCAAGTTCAAACGCCTTATGCAGGAGCACAACTTCGCACCGGAACAGGTGCTGCCGCACGACAGCTACCTCATCAACCTCGGCTCGCCCGACCCCGAGACTCTCGAAAAGAGCCGCAACGCCTTTTTGGACGAGATGCGCCGCGCCCAGCAGCTCGGCCTTCAGATGCTCAACTTCCACCCCGGCTCCCACCTTAACCGCATCAGCGAGGAGGAGTGCCTTGACCAGATTGCCCGCGAGGTGAACCGCGCACTGGCGCAGACCGAAGGGGTCGCCGCCGTCATCGAGAACACCGCCGGGCAGGGCACAAACCTCGGATGGAAATTTGAGCATATCCGCCGCATCATCGACGGTGTGGAGGACAAGAGCCGCGTCGGGGTCTGCATCGACACCTGCCACACCTTAGCCGCCGGATACGACCTCTCCACAGAACTCGGCTATGAGAGCTGCATGGATGAGTTCGACCGCATCATCGGCCTTGGCTACCTGCGTGCCGTGCACCTGAATGACAGCAAGAAGGGGGCCGGAAGCCACGTGGACCGACACGAGACGCTCGGCAACGGGACGCTCGGCGAAGAGTTTTTCCGCCGCTTCATGCACGACCCCCGCTTCGACGGGATGCCCATCATCCTGGAGACCCCCGACCCCACCCGCTGGCAGGCCGAGATCGGATGGCTGCGGAGCCTGTAAGCCCCGCAGCTATTCAGTATCCTTCAGCTCCGACAGGCTGATTCCGAGCATGTGCATCCGCTGCAGCACCTCCGGCCACTCCTCCTCAAGGAAGAGCCGCCGCTGCTCCCGCAATATCTTGCCGGCAGCATCATCCGCGACATAATAGCCAAGCCCCCTGCGCGGCTCGATAATTTCAGCCGTGCACAAATAATCGTAGGAGCGCATGACGGTGTTCGGGTTCACACCCAAGGAGACGGCCACCTCCCTCACGGCAGGCACCCTCTCGCCGGACTTCCACTCCCCTGCCGCCACACGCTGGCAGAGGCTCTCCGCAATTTGCAGATATATCGGTTTCTGTTTCTTGAAGTCCATGGCAATCAGTATTTCATGTTTCTCAGACGACGTCCCGACCACCAGAGCAGCAGCAGGGAGACCGCTGCAATGAAAATCATATACCCCCACAAAAGGCCATGTACAACTGGTCCATTACTGAAATGATCAAAGAAATCAGGATGATTTTCAATAAAATTTGTAAATATCGGCATGGTGAACATTGTCAGCACAAAATTCAGCAGCCAGAGGGAAATCAGGGTCAGGAGCACCTTATGCTTGCGGAACAGCGTGGCCGTAAAGAAGAAAACGGAAGAGCTGAACATATAGGAAACCAGCACAACAAACACTCCATAGGCCACTGGCATGCCCAATTCCATAAAAGTATTGGACATAACTTGCCACATGTTTTTACCGTCAAACAACAAACTGGTCTCGAACAACCACTGTTTATAGGGTCCGAAAGGCAGCGCGGACAGCAGGCAATCGAACAGCACACCGCCCACAAATACCATGGCCGGACAGACCAGCATGCAATAGAAAATCATGCTCCAGAACTTTTCCCGCTTGGAGGCGGGCAGCATGGCGAAATGGATGCCACGGTTGGGCAGGTTGGAGGTCTTGTAGAGCCGCGAAGGCGCCATCATGGCCGTGAAGACAGTGCAGCCCCAGATGAACAGCGCCCAACGCAATTCCGGTTCGATATCGAACTCCGGATCGGATACCACCACCAGGCAGAAAAGCCATGCAAACAACGGCAGCATACAGATAATCAGCATGGTCAACCCAAAATTCGGCCAGATGGCCCGGAAATCCCTGCGCAGCAGTTTCCCGAAACGGTTCCAGTCAAAACTATTGTTCATCATTCCCTCCTTTCTGTTCAAAAAGTTGTTTCACCAGATTCTTGTTTTTTAACACAGCGTTGAACAAAGCCTCAATGTTCACCGGCGTCTCCTCACCGCCGCTGTTCGGCCGCACCTGCAGCCAGCCGCCCGGCACCTGCTCGCTGTAGAGTGCGGATTCGTCACGCTCCGCATCGCAGGTGAACGAAATCTTCTGTGAAATTTCCGCCATACCTGCATCCAGCAGCACCTCCTCCTTCGAGAGGATCAGAATCGGGTCGATAAGGTTTTCCACATCCTTCACCTGGTGGGTGGAGATGATGATGGTGACATCTTCCCGCAGGAAACTGGAGACAATTCTGCGGAACTCGCTCTTGGAGGGGATGTCCAGCCCGTTGGTAGGCTCATCAAGCAGCACATACTTCGTCCCGAGGGAGAGTATCGCGGCAATCATCGACTTTTTCCGCTGTCCGGCCGACATCTCCTTGAAGCGGCGTTTTTCGTCAACCTCCAGTTCGCGCATCAGACGGCGGAAAAGCGATTCGTCAAAACGCGGATAGAAGGGTGCGCATTCAAGCACGTAGCTTTCGGGCGTGGCCCTGTCGGGCAGTATCACCTCATCCGGCAGGAACACCAGCTGCTGCAGCATTTCGGGATTGCGGTCAAAGCTGCGGAGGCCGTCCACAGTGCAGGTGCCTGCGCTTGGCGGCAGCAGCCCGCTGATGATTTTCAGCAGCGTAGTCTTCCCCACGCCGTTCTCCCCCAGCAATCCGTAGATGCACCCCTCCCTGAAGGTGGTGCTGATGTCATGAAACACCGGTATCTGGCGGTAACTGAAGTCCAAATTCTTGATTTCAATCATGGCACTTGGTTTTTAAATGGTTGATTCTTAATTACTTTTACTTCATTAATAATTTAGTGTATTAGATAACTAATACACTGCAAAAGTATAACAGAATCCAATACAAAATCAGATTTCATGAAAAAAAATTTCATTTTTTTCGCGGAGCGAATCTTAAGTCTGAAATTCAAGCATTTAAAAAAGAAAGGAGGCGGATTTCTCCGCCTCCCTATGACTGCCGCCACCTTGCGCCGTAGCGTTTACCTGGAACTTTTAATTAAATCGACAATCGCCTTGAATGCCTCCGGCTGGTTTGCGGCCAGATCGGCCAAAGCCTTACGGTTCAGTTCAATCCCCCTCTTATGGATTTCACCCATGAAAGCGGAATAGGAGATTCCGTACTGCCTTGCACCGGCATTGATACGATTGATCCACAGACTCCGGAAATTACGTTTCTTGTTCTTCCTGTCACGGTAGGCATACTGCTGGCCTTTTTCCCACGTATTGACCGCAACGGTCCAGACATTCTTACGTTTTCCGAAGTATCCTCTGGTAAGACTGAGGATTTTCTTCCTTCTTGCTCTTGAAGCAACGTGATTTACTGATCTTGGCATAATGTTTCCTTTCTTTTTTTACGCCAGTGGCGCTTTCGCGCTCTCGACAAACTGGCAATAAATGAATACTTTTTTTAACAGTGCAGCATATCCTTTACCGCCTGCACATTGGCCTTGTCAACGATGGCCTCGTATCCGAGGTTGCGTTTGCGCTTGGTGCTCTTCTTGGTCAGAATATGGCTGTGATAGGCATGGTGCCTCTTGATTTTTCCGGTGCCGGTAAAAGAGAATCTTTTCTTGGCACTTGTCTTGGTCTTTAACTTTGGCATTTCCTTTTAATTTAATGGTTTTAAGTTTGGTAACGACAGTTTCTAATTCTTTTTCGGAGAGAGGAGCAAAATCATCCGCTTGCCCTCCAGCTTGGGTGCGGAATCGACCTTGCCGCATTCCGCGCAGGCCTCCGCAAAACGGGCCAGCATCTCCTCCCCCTGCTCCTTGTACATGATGGAGCGTCCGCGGAAGAAGACATCAACCTTCACCTTGTTGCCGGCCTGCAGGAACCCGATGGCGTGACGCACTTTGAAATTGAAGTCATGCTCGTCGGTGTTCGGTCCGAGCCGGATCTCCTTCACCTCGATTTTTGCGGATTTGGCCTTGATTTCCTTCTGTTTCTTTTTCAACTCATAGAGATACTTCTGGTAATCCATCACCTTGCAGACGGGCGGATTGACATTGGGGGATATCTCAATGAGATCCATGTTACGGCTGTACGCGATATCAAGCGCCTCGCGTAACGAGACAATACGCGGTGTGATGTTTTCACCGACCACACGCACCACCGGAGAGGTGATTTCCTGATTAACCTTATACGGGGACTCCTTCTCCCTCGAAGCGTTCCCGCGTCCTTGCGCATTGCGCATGTTGTTGTTAGTTACGATAATAAAGATCTCCTATATTGAAAAATTAAACATTATTGCTACATAAGAATATCCACAAAAAATCAAGGGTGCAAAAGTACTAAATATCTTGCTATGTTTTTCAGATTTACCTAAAAAAAAATTCACTAAAAAAAAGCGGCCTTTCTGCCCGGGCGGGAGAAAGGCTGCCAAACAAACAAATTATACAAACCTATATCTAAAATCAAATAACATTAACCACCAAATAATTTTACAAATACCATGCCATGTGAACCCCTCAATCCATCACCCGGACACATTAGCAGCCATTAGGCGGTAATCGTGTTGAATGTCAAGTATAAACAATTGATTTTAAAATAATTAAATTATTAACGCTTTTTGTGAATTTCTTTCCTTTGCAAAGAAAAAAAGCAAACCCAAACCGCTATATTTTTGCCATACTTTGACGCTTGAAAAAACACTCCGATAACCCTTTCTAAATCAAAAAAGATGAAGGCTCCCACTTCGGAATTGTTTCTTTGAGAGTGGTCATAACATGGCAAAAACGAGCAAAAAAACAAAATATAAATGAACGATTTTTTTAACATTCTTTTTGGAAATAATACTGAAAAACAAGAAGATGTGGAGAATACAGGGCTGATTGGCGTCCATTCGCTCCAACTGAAGGACCGTACACAGAAGGCCAGACAGTCCCTGATCACCCAACGTGAGGAGAACCGTCCGCAGCCGCCTTACCCCACCTCGCAGGAAGCCCAAACACATGTCCGCGCTCCCTACGAACTGGACATAGATCCGGAATTCCAGGTGCCGGAACGGCCGGAAACAGATCCCTCCGCCCACTATTCCGCCACAGCTGCCCCAACACCGGTGGCTACCCCAACGCCAATGGCTGCCCCAACGCCCCATGCGGAAGAGGAGACCATTGACACCACCCAACCCGATTTATCCAGAAATATTCATAATAAATTATATGTAGAAGAAGAAATGAGTCAGCCGATGATTGCCTACGATGCAAAGGAAGTGATGGAAGCGGCCACCCGCTATTTCGACGGGGAGGAGATGGTCGCCAACGTTTGGATGAACAAATACGCCCTGCGCGACGGTGAGGGCCACATCTACGAACGTACGCCTGACGACATGCACATGCGTCTGGCCAAGGAGTTTGCACGAATTGAGAAAAAATACCCCAACCCGTTGGAGGAGGTGCAGATTTTCAGCCTGATGAAGGACTTCAAGTACATTGTTCCGCAAGGAAGCCCAATGTTCGGCATAGGCAACAACTTCCAGATAGCATCCCTCTCGAACTGCTTTGTGATCGGAAACGACGGTGCCTCCGACTCCTACGGCGCCATCATGAAAATAGACGAGGAGCAGGTGCAGCTGATGAAGCGGCGGGGCGGCGTAGGCCACGACCTCTCCCACATACGTCCGGAGGGGAGCCTTGTCAACAACAGCGCACTCACATCAACAGGCATCGTCCCGTTTATGGAACGCTACTCCAACTCCACCCGCGAAGTGGCCCAGGGCGGCCGCCGTGGCGCACTGATGCTTAGCATTTCAATCAAGCACCCGGACGCTGAAAAGTTCATTGATGCCAAACTTACCCAGGGTAAGGTCACCGGCGCGAATGTCTCCGTCAAAATCGATGACGAGTTCATGCAGTGTGTCCGCAGCGGAAAACCATACGTGCAGCAGTATCCGATTGATTCGCCGCACCCGATGGTACGCAAGGAGGTTGATGCCGGCGCATTGTGGAAGAAGATAATCCACAACGCATGGGCCTCGGCCGAACCAGGAGTTCTGTTCTGGGACACCATCCAGCGCGAATCCATCCCCGACTGCTACGCCGACCAGGGTTTCCGCACCGTCTCCACCAACCCATGCGGTGAGATTCCGCTATGCCCATACGACAGCTGCCGCCTGCTGGCGATCAACCTCTACAGTTACGTGGACCAGCCATTCACCCCGAACGCCACCTTCAACTACACCCGCTTCAGGGAGCATGTGGGCATAGCCCAGCGGCTTATGGATGACCTCATTGACATGGAGATGGAAAAAATTGAGAAAATTCTGGACAAGATACACTCCGACCCCGAAAGCGGCACCATAAAGCGGACCGAAGAGGAGCTGTGGCTCAAAATCCAGGAGAAATCTGGCATGGGCCGCCGCACCGGCTTAGGCATCACCGCGGAGGGTGACATGTTAGCCGCACTGGGATACAAATACGGCACTGAAGAGGCCAACGCCTTCTCCACCGAAGTTCACAAGCAGCTTGCTCTGGCCGCCTACCGTTCCTCGGTGCAGATGGCCAAGGAGCGTGGCAAGTTCCCCATCTACAACGCCGAAAAGGAGCGCAACAACCCATTTATCCAAAGGCTGCGCCAGGCGGATCCCCAGCTCTACGAGGAGATGTACGTATACGGCCGCCGCAACATAGCCCTGCTGACCATCGCCCCAACCGGCAGCGTCAGCCTTTGCACACAGACCACTTCAGGCATCGAACCTGTGTTCATGATAGCCTACACGCGCCGGCGCAAGGTCAACCCTAACGACAAGAACGTCCATGTGGACTTTGTGGACAAGAACGGCGATTCCTTTGAGGAGTACCAGGTAATCCACCCGAAGTTCAAGATTTGGGCCGAAACCAACGGCTACGACGGGGAGAAGCTCAAACACATGAGCACCGAGGAGCTCAACACCATAATAAAGAAATCGCCCTACTACCACGCCACCGCGCACGACATCGACTGGGTGATGAAGGTCAAACTGCAGGGTGATGTCCAGAAATGGGTCGACCACTCCATCAGCGTCACCGTCAACCTGCCGAAGGATGTGACGGAGGATGTGGTGAGCAAGATATACCAGACCGCATGGGAATCGGGCTGCAAGGGCATGACCATCTACCGCGACGGCTCCCGCGACGGCGTCATAATCTCCAACAGCGACGCTGGAAAGAAAGCCGCCGCCAATCCGAACGAGATCAGCGAAAACAACGCACCCAAACGCCCGAAGGAGCTGGAGGCCGATGTCATACGGTTCAAAAACCGTGAGGAGGACTGGATTGCCGTGGTCGGAATGCTCAACGGCAAACCATACGAAATCTTCACCGGAAAGGCGGCAAGTTTCGCCTCGCTGCCCACATGGGTGAAGAAGGGCTGGGTGACCCGAGTAAAGCCAAAAGCGGACGAGACGGCACGCTACGACTTCTCATTCACCGACCAGGACGGCTACGTGATTACAATCCAAGGTCTCTCCCGTATGTTCCAAAAGGAATACTGGAACTATGCCAAGCTGATTTCCGGCATCCTGCGGCACGGCATGCCGCTGCCCAACGTGGTGAACCTTGTGGACAAGCTCCGCTTTGACGACGACACCATCATGACCTGGAAAAACGGCGTGACCAGAGCGTTGAAACGCTACATCAAGGAGGGCACCAAGGTCAAGCAGGCCTGTCCGGAATGCGGACAGCACACACTTGCCTACAAGGACGGCTGCGTCTCCTGCATGAACTGCGGCTATTCAAAATGCAGTTAGCCATGGATACCGCAGACATCAATTTCCGCTACTCCTACCCCATCCAGATACGTCTGAGCGATCTGGATCCGATCGGGCATGTGAACAACGGCGTGCAGTTCTTCTACTACGACCTCGGACGCATACACTATCTTGAAACCATAAACAAGGCACCCATCTCCTGGACGGAGATCGACATGGTGGTGGTGCACACCGCCTGCGACTTTATGCGCTCCATCCGCGACAAGGAGAACATTTCCGTGCAGACCAAAATAACCGAAATCGGCAACAAGAGCGTCCGAATGATCCAGCGCATCATCAACACCGACAACGGAGAGGTCAAGAGCACCTGCTACACGGTGCTTTCAGGCTTTGACCGCGAACACGACTGTTCACAGCCCATCGCCGAGGAATTCAAACGGAAAGTGATGGAGTATGAACAGCAGGAAACCTTGCAGAAATAACCCATGACCGGAATCCTGCTTTTCGGCAAACTTGCGCTCGGTCCGACAGAGGGGCTGCAGTCAATGATGGACACCCTGGACCGTCCCGAAATCTCATTGTGGGTATACCGCAGTCTTTACGAGAGCGGACGGGAGCGGATCCGTTTTCCTGAAAAGAGCATTGTGATAGGTGACAGCGATCCCATTCCGGAAAATGTCGATTACATTTTCACCGTCGGTGGGGACGGCACCTTTTTGGACGCACTGCCGTTAGTGCAGGACAGCCACCGGCCCATTTTCGGCATCAACACCGGAAGGCTCGGCTTTCTTTCAAACACAAGCATACGGGATTTCTCCGCCGCATTGGAGGCGGTACTGCAAAAAAACTATTCAATCGAAAGACGTATGCTGCTGCATGTCGACCATCCCTGCTGCAGCGGCCTGCCATGGGCGCTGAACGACGTCTGCATACAGCGCAGCGGCAGCAACGGCATGATCACACTGCATGTATATGTTGACGAGGAACCTCTGAACACCTACTGGTGCGACGGGCTTATCATAGCCACCCCAACCGGCTCCACCGCCTATTCGCTCGGCTGCGGCGGCCCCATCCTGACACCGGACGCCAATGCATTCGTGCTGACTCCAATCGCCTCCCACACCCTGACGGTACGCCCAATTGTACTGTCGGGCGAAAGCCGCATCCGCATCGAAGTGGAGAGCCGTTCCGGCAGTTTCGTCATCAATGCCGACTCCAACAGCTACACGGTGCAACAGCCTACAACACTGCTGGTCCGCAAGGAGCAGTTTACGGTCCCGCTGCTGCGGCTGAATGGGCAGTCCTTCTATAAAACACTGCGGGATAAACTGATGTGGGGCTTGGACAGACGAAACTGAGATGGATTTTGAACAGAAAATCGCCTTTGACCGCATACGCGGCCTGTTAGCGGCACACTGCCTGTCACCAATCAGCGGAACCCATTTGGAATCGCTAAATTTCTCCACCGACTGGGAGGAGATTGTCCGCTGGCAGGAGGAGGCGGAGGAATTCCGCCAGCTGCTGCTGTTTGAGCCGGACTTTCCGCTACGCGCACATGCAGACCTGCGGCAGGAACTGGAATACCTGAAGATTGCCGGAAGCCGCATCCAGTTGGAATCGCTTTGTGAACTCAAATCGACTCTGGAGACCGTCCAGGGTGTGCTTGTCTTTTTCAGGGTTGAGCAGGAAAAGGAGAAGAACCGCTTTCCAAGACTTACCGCATGCTGTTCCGGCATAAATATCCCCAACGAACTGGTGCGCACCTTTGCCGCCGCCGTGGACGAGAAGGGGCAGATCCGCGACCAGGCCTCGACGGAACTGCAGCAAATCCGGCAGCAGATCCGCAACACGGAACGGGACATTGAAAAAAACCTGAAAAAGATGCTGGTGCAGGCCAAGCAGGATCATTTGGTAGAACCGGATGCGGAGATGACTGTCCGTGAAGGGAGACTTTGCCTGCCTGTGGCGGCAGCCTTCAAACGGCGCATCTCAGGTTTCATCCATGACGAATCGTCCACCGGCCAGACCGTATTTATCGAGCCGCAGGAGGTGTTCGACGCGAACAACAGGCTCCGCGACCTGCAGTTGGCCGAACGGCGTGAAATCCAGCGCATACTGCTGCAACTCACCGATGAGCTGCGGCCTCATATCCCTGACATTCTGGAGGCATACTCCTTTATCGGGTATCTGGATTTCGTCCGCGCCAAAGCAAAATTCGCATTGGAGATAAATGGCGTCAAGCCGCTGATGTACGACAAGCCGTACATACATTGGCAAAAAGCCCGGCATCCCCTGCTCCATCTGACCCTGCGCAAGCAGCAGAAGGAGGTGGTGCCGATGGACATTTCGCTTAACGGAGAATTGCGCATACTTATAATATCCGGCCCCAACGCGGGCGGAAAATCGGTGTGCCTGAAAACAGTCGGGCTGCTGCAGTACATGTTCCAGTGCGGCCTGCCCGTACCTGTTTCGGAGACATCTGAATTCGGACGCTTTGAAAGGGTGCTGATGGACATCGGGGACGAGCAGTCAATCGAAAACGACCTGAGCACCTACAGCTCGCATCTGAAAAACATGGACCGGATTGTCCGCGAGAGCGACCCGCAGACACTATTCCTCATGGACGAGCTTGGCGGCGGCACCGACCCGCAATACGGCAGCGCCATCGCCGAGGCCACTTTGGAACATCTTGCGAAAATGGGGGCCATCGGGGTGGTTACAACACACTTCGGCAACCTCAAGACCATGGCCGAGACCACCGAAGGCATCTGCAACGGTGCAATGCTTTTTGACCAGGACCGGATGCAGCCGCTCTTCCGTCTGCAGACCGGCAAGGCAGGAAGCTCCTTCACCTTCGACATTGCCGAACGCATCGGCTTTTCACATGAAATCCTTGAAAGCGCAAAAGGAAAAATCGGTACGGCGCAGATTGACTACGAGGCTCTGCTTCAGAAACTGGAGCTGGAGAAGATCGCCCTTGAGAACGAACGGAAGATGTGCGCCGCCACCGACGCGCAGTTGGCGGAACTTATTGCGGTGCAGAAGGAGAAGAACGGCAGCCTGCAGCAGCAGCGGCACGAAATAATCCGCAAGGCCAAGCAGGAGGCGGAGGATCTTCTTGAGAACGCCAACAAAATCATTGAAAGGACAGTCCGGGAAATCAAGGAGAAGAAGGCCGACAAGGAGACGGTGAAGAGCCTGCGTGAGGAGGTGCACAAGTTCCATGATCAGGTGCGGAAGACGCCGCTGCCGCCTGTAGTGCATAAGACAGGCCATATAGACATTCCGGAGCCGCAGGGCGGCACCATCGCCGTCGGGGATTACGTTATCATCAACGACACGATGACCATCGGGCAGGTGGTTGAACGCAAAGGCGAGGATATTGTTGTAAGTTTCAACTCGGTGCAGTTCCGCACCACTGTCGGCAAGGTGACCAAAACCAAGCAGAAGCCGCCGCAGGCCGGCAGCAGGCGCAGCTCCGCGGAGAGCATGGCCATATACACCGAGATGAACCGCAAGGCCACAGAATTCAATCTGGAGCTTGACATCCGTGGCATGCGCGCACAGGAGGCCATTGACGAACTGGAGCATTACATTGACGATGCCCTGCTGCTCCAGATTCATGAGGTGCGCATCATCCATGGCAAGGGGGACGGAATCCTGCGCAAAGTTGTGCGCGAATTCCTTGCAAAGAACAGCGATGTAAAGCATTTCCGCGACGAGGCGATGGAGCGCGGCGGCTACGGCGCAACCGTGGTGGAGATGTAAGCAGGAAGGTAGCGGCATCTTGAGGCAGAATGCCTTGGGCGAAAAAACCTCCCCGACACAATATAGGCGCAAAATGTCCGTTATTTTTTATATCGTAAAACAGATACGGTAAAAAAAAATGAATTAAAACATTAAACACTTGCTATTTATGAACATTAACCCTAACATTAAAAGAACCAATAAGGATGAGTCTGTCCTTTTTGCGGATGTGTGCGGAATTATTGATAACGCCCGCAGGCGCGTGGCTGTGCACGCCAATTCCGAAGTGTGTCTTGTCAAATGGTATGTCGGCAAACGGATAAAAGAGGATGTGCTGTATAACCAACGTGCTGAATACGGCAAGCAGATTGTAAAGAATCTGGCCCAAAAACTTACAAAAAAATATGGTAACGGATGGGGATACCAAAGCTTGAAACATTGTATACACGCCGCCAATACTTTTACAGAGGATGAAATTGGGTACGCAGTGCGTATCCAATTCTCATGGACACATATTCGCACAATTATGTTTATTGACGATCCGCTTGCACGTCAGTTCTATATGGAAATGTGTCGCATTGAACATTGGGACACGCGCACGCTGGATGCCAAGATTGATTCGCGAATCCCCTATCGGGCTGATTCTATGCAGTGAAGGCAACACCGAACACATAGAATATCTGATGTTAGAGGAGAATAGTCCCATAAAGGTTGCGCAATATTACACCCAACTGCCAGACAAGAAACTTCTTGCAGAAAAGCTGCAACGTGCCGTTGCCATTGCGAAGGAACGTATTGCCGAGAAAAAAAATGAAACCTCCCCGACACAATAAACATCCGAACTGTCCGTTATTGCTGTACAGAAACTAACTCAGATACGGTGAAAGAGACACAAACAATACATCATGAAAAACAGAATCAAACACCTAATCATCATCGCCTTTGCAGCACTGTTTTGTACCACGGCGCAGGCACAGACAGAGGCTGAGACTGAGACTGAGACTGAGACTGAGGCGCAGACAGAGGCACAGATAGAGGACACAATTAAACTTGATATGGTTCGATGGAACACATCAATGGGCATACAATATTTTAGCCACCCGACTTCAACCTATTGGGCAAACAGAATTTCCCTGCAATACGACTTTTTTTACTTTGGATTGAATGTCTTTGAAATATCTTTCGGAAAAAATTATTTTTCAATCACACCAATGGGAGTTTTTGCAATTCCACTGTTTGCTACAGGATACACTTCAAAAATAGCCGGGCGTGTTTTCATTGCACTTAGCCTATTGGATGTATTATCATCACCGCGTTTTCATTACCCTATAGGGAAAAACCTTGAAGTATTTGCAAGTTGGGATGCCTTCAAACTCACAAGAATGAAGGACATCAGCAGCGCATGGTATGTAACAGGAGACCTTCGGGCAGGCTTTAACTGTTATGTAAACAAAAAATTTGTCATTAGCAGCTACTATGAGTACAACCACAACCATAACCTATTCACCCGCTCCCTCAACTGGGCGTTTGGCGGCATCGGTGTGGACATTCCCGACCAGCCTACAGCCCTGAACGGCCATTCCGTGGGAATACATATAGGGTATAGTTTTACCCTACAGGATGCGATTGACAAACTTGACCAAAAAGAGTTATAGGGGTTCCGCGACGAGGCGATGGAGCGCGGCGGCTACGGCGCAACCGTGGTGGAGATGTAAGCAGGAAGGCGACCCTAAAATCTATTTCTGCAACATTTCAACCAGTTTTTTTTCAAGAACCTCCTCCCTGTTCTTGCCATAACCCGTCTCAACCATCACAATTCTGCCGTCGCGGTCAAGGAAAAACAGCGTCGGGAAACACCAAATACGATATATTTCACACAATTCACGACCGGAAAAGAGGACGGTGTAGGTTATGCCACGCTTGGAGAGGAAATCCGCCATTCCATCCTTTTCAGGGTCATCATACGGGTCAATGCCCACAAGTACAAAACCTTTGTCACTGTATTTCTCATGCATACGCTGCAAAAACAGCATGGCAGCACAACATGGTGCGCATTTTTTATAAAAAAAATCTATCAGCACCACCTTCCCTTTCAAATCGGCAAGGCTGACCGTATCGCCAGATAGCGCGGGCAGCGACCATTCCGGTGCAGACGACCCTGTGGGGAGCGTTTCGGGGTTATTTTGAGGAGTGGGGTTATAATCCTTCAGCACAAACGTTTTATAAACATTCTCCAGCGAAAGCTTGGACTCATCAACATCCGGATTGAAAGCGAGCAGCCTGCATTCCTCATACTGATACATGGTATCCTGCCGCTGCACGATTTCAAAGAATTCGGCATACTTCAACGGCAGATAATCTGTTTTGTCAAACCACAGCTCCAATTCATGGCGGATAATATTCAGGCCATACGCCTCCAACGCCTCCTCAGGACAGGTGACAGTGACCTGATAACAGGACTTCCCGTCCAATCTGGTTTCCGAAAGCGCATAGGAATATCCCTCCATCAGCTCCAAATCTTTGGACAACGGAAAACCGCCACTGTTTGTCAGCAGTTTGTAAAACACGCAGCTGCCCCGCCACCTGAAAATCTCATCCGCCCACATGTCACACTGCATCCTGGTTCCAATGCTGTCATCCCTAAAAATCACAAACTCATTTCCCGTATACAGGTAATGGGCAATAATATCTCCATTAAAGCCTTTTCCATACAAATCAAAGACCTTTCCAAAGATGGTGTCATCCGGCATTTTCCTGAAATCACAGATGTAGCGGGAAATTGCAGTGTCATTGCCCGACATGGATCTCATCCGCCGCTCCATTTCATAATGCCCGCCTTGGATAGTCCGGCATTTCCTGTATGCATCCACCAACACACTTTCCGCCGTAGGCTGTCCGTAACAGCCGGATGCACAAAGGAGTGCAATGGCGGCTATGAAGGAAATCAAAAAAAATTGTTTTCTCATATCCAAACCTTTTTGACAGATTGAACGCAGAAACGCTTTGTTTATTGCACCGGCAAATTTGAAAAGACCTCCCCGACACAATAAACAGCCGAACTGTCCGTTATTGCTGTATAGAAACTAACTCAGATACGGTGAAAGAGACACAAGATATGGGAAACCAGATGGGAGGTTATGGCATGAAACATAAGGAAATGTTGCTGAAAGCACTCAATGAATATGACTCATTGGGCATTGCCGGACAGATTGATTACCAAAAGTTCTGTCTATACTCCCTGATTACCCATTCCACAGCCATTGAAGGAAGCACTGTCACGGAAATAGAGAACCGGTTGCTGTTCGACGAAGGCATTTCAGCCAAAGGCCGCACCATTCAGGAACAGATGATGAATCTTGACCTGAAGGCGGCATACGAAAAATCCATGCGGCTTGCACACCTGCATACGGACTTTTCCATTGGAATGCTGAAGGATCTCTCTTCCTTGGTGATGAAAAACACAGGCAGCATATACAATACAGCACAAGGCTCATTTGACGCTTCAAAAGGGGATCTTCGGCTGTTGGGCGTATCGGCAGGGATTGGCGGGCGTTCCTATATGAATTATCAGAAAGTGCCTGGAAAACTGGCCGAATTTTGTGAACAAATTAACCGCGACCGGCACCAACTGATGGGGACAGAAGACATTATCGCCAAGTATCTTTTAAGTTTCGACGCGCACTACCAGCTGGTCACCATACATCCATGGGCGGATGGCAACGGCCGGATGTCCCGTCTCGTGATGAACCATCTGCAATATGAATTCGGACTGGTGCCAGTAAAAATCATCAAGGAAAATAAGGCGGCATATATCCAGGCATTGGTTGACTCCAGAGAACAGGATTCGCCCGAACCTTTCCGAACATTTATGCTGGAGGAACATATAAGGAATATAAGCAGTGAAATAGCGGATTACAAGCGGTCTCAGGAGATGGCACCAACAAACATGCTTGAAAATGATACTGTAAATGATACTGTAAATGATACTGTAAAATCAGCCGCTTCCAATCTGTCAATTACGGAGCAGAAGGTATTGTCAGCCATCAGTTCATTCCCCTCATATTCCTACGAGAAACTTGCAGCCTGTTGCAGCCTTTCTCGCCCGACCGTAGCCCGTATAATAAAATCGTTGCGGAACCAAGGCTTTATCCGCCGCGTCGGCTCTGACAAGACCGGCCATTGGGAAGTGACTGGGAAATAAAAAACCGTAGGCTCCGCTATAACGCCTCCTGAAGCCTTATCAGCTTTTCAAGCAGCGGTTCGAGATTAGCTAACGGCAGCATTGTCGAGGCATCCGAAAGCGCCTGCTCCGGATTCGGATGGGTCTCCATGAAGAGCCCGTCGAAACCGGCGGCGACCCCCGCCTTTGCCAGCACCTCTATCAGGTCGCGTTTGCCGGCCGTCACGCCGGTGGACTGGTTCGGCTGCTGCAACGCATGGGTCACATCCAGTATGACAGGGCATTGGTTACGCTGCATGGCGGCAATGCCGGTAAAATCTACAATCAGGTCATGGTAGCCGAACGAAGTGCCCCGCTCGGTCAGCATCACATGCGGATTCCCCACGGCACGCACCTTCTCCACAGCAAACTTCATCGCCTCCGGCGAAACGAACTGCCCCTTCTTTATGTTGACCCATTTTCCGCTCTCCGCCGCCGCAACGAGCAAATCGGTCTGCCGGCACAAAAAGGCCGGAATCTGCAGCACATCCACATAGTCAGCGGCACGACGCGCCTCCTCCGGCGAATGCACATCCGTCAGAATGGGAATGTGAAGCGTCTCACGAACCTCCGCAAGCAGCTCCAGACCGCGCACATCGCCGATACCGGTGAAGGAGTGCAGGCTGGAACGGTTTGCCTTCCTGTATGAGGCCTTGAAAATGTATGGGACGGACAAACGGTCGCATATACCACTGATATGCCGTGCAATTTCCATCGGCATGGTCTCGTTTTCAATCACACACGGGCCGGCTATCAGGAAAAAGCGTCCGCTGCCGGAATGACGCATCTGGGGAATGTCTGGACAATTCATAGTTTCATGTTTACTTTCCGCTGCAAAAATAGCATTTTTACAGACACCATACGCGAAAAAAGCATTTTTTTGTTTTCACCTGCCATTCGTATCCGCATTTTAACTACATTTGCACTTTTAACCGAACAATTGTCAATTATGCGAAAACTGTTTGTCACCATTATAGTTATCTGTCTGTTTTCAGGCAATGCAAAGGCCCAGCACGTCTCTCCGGAATCCGCATCAGCCGTCGGAAAACACTTTCTGACCCAATATGCCAACATGCGGACGCAAAAGTCCGGAGCCGCACTGCAACTTGCTTATACAGCGATGCAGCCGTCACTGCAAAAAAGCGGGGAGAACCTCCCCTGCTTCTACGTCTTCAACAGGAAGGAGGGCGGATTTGTCATCGTCTCCGCATCGCAGAACATAGTTCCCATACTCGCCTATGGGGAAAACGGGTCGTTCGACACCGCCGACCTGCCGCTGAACATGAAGATGCTTCTGACCGCCATGCAGGAGGAGATTGCAGATGCCATCCGGCGTGAGCTCCCAGCAGCACCCTCGGTTACTGACAAATGGCAGCTGCTGGAATCAGGAGGAGCGACAATCATGGCGAACGAAAACGCCACCGCCGTCGCACCGCTGACACAGAACATGGATTGGGACCAGTGGCCCTATTTCAACGATTCCTGCCCTAAAGACGCCGCAGTCAGCAGCTCCTATGGCGGACGCTGCCCGGCAGGCTGCACCGCCACCGCCATGGCAATAATAATCCGCTATTGGAAATATCCGACCCACGGTTACGGTTCGCACGGGTACTCGCACAACAAATACGGCTACCTATACGCCAATTTCGGGAACACATGGTACCAGTACAACAACATGCCCGAATATTTCGGAACCTTCCCCAAAGCCTACCAGCGGGCTGCGGTGGCGCAGCTGCTGTACCACTGCGGTGTGTCCGTGAACATGAGCTACTCGGCATCCGGCAGCGGCGCATACGTCTATTCGGACTGGAACACAAACGCAAACGATGCGCTGCATGCATTCCAGAACTATTTCGGCTACAGCCATGCCACCGGAGTAAAGAAAAACGACTACAACGACACGCAATGGAAAATGATTCTTAAGGGGCAGCTGCGCGAGAAACAGCCCGTGATCTTTTCCGGATACGGTTACACCGGCGGTGCCGGCCACGCCTTTGTCTGCGACGGCTTTGACGCCAACGACATGTTCCATTTCAACTGGGGATGGAGCGGGAAATACAACTGCTACTGCACCATCGACAGCCTCTGCCCGGGCGGTGTCGGCACCGGCGGCGGCAGCGGGAACTATTCGCGCGACCAGCGTGCGGTCATCAACCTGAACCCATACCTTGAGGAACAGAGGAAAGGATGGGTCGCCTCCGATGAATTCAACAGCGCCAGCCTCGGCAATTCCCTTCATCTGATGCTCCCCGACACCTGCCTGCACATCTACGGGGACATCACCGCCTCATGCGACCTGCACAGTATCGGCACAATGCTTAACCCCACCGCGCTGGCCTTCGGATATTCGCACAACCGGCAGCTGTTCCAGGGCAACTACCGTCTTGACAGCCTGCGGCTGAACTACAAATACAAACTGGGACGGCTCCATACGGAGAATGACGCACCTGACACCCTTTACATCTATCTGGCGCACTACGACGCCAACGACACCAACTGCACAATCATAAATATTGACGGGCAGGCATTCCTCTGCCCCAAGGTGCTGACCGGACCGATACGTCCGCAAACTGCCAACTGCGTAACAATCCGCTATCCTCTCCAACCCAAGGACACGCTGCGCACGACCATGAGCATACCGATGAATTACGGCAAAGCCACAGCATTAGGATATGAGGTGCCGGAAAACAGGGCACTTTCAGTCATGGTGCGCTTCGTGCCGGGCTACAGCTACCGGAACGGCGACACAATCGCCACCATGTCCGGCAGTAACGTGGACAACCTTCGCAACTCCTTCTCACTGCAATGCCACTATAGCAGCCAGTCGGCGCAAATCATTGCAAAAGGATACAATCACGCTCTGATAGAAAAGAACGAACTGCGTTACCAACTGTTCGGCAATGCGAACGACAGCTGCTACACCCCATCCACCCAGCTGCTTCCGGACTGGGACTACCATCTCAGCTATAACACCCGCCCGCTCTCCGCCTACAGGGAGAGCGACACCGCCATTTGCGGCCCGATGGTCTGGAACGGCATGGAAATCAAAAAGAGCGGTGACTATAAGCAAATTTTCAGATTTTCAAACAAAAACGACAGCGTTGTGGTGCTGCACCTGCAATGTGACTCCCCCATTGGGAGCATGGCGCCCATCAGCGGAGCCACAAGCATCGACAGCATCGGGGACTATGAATTCTCAATACCGGCCGTAACCGGAGCCTCCAGCTACCGTTGGGAGCTCAACAGCCCGCAATGGCAGCTGGAAAACGCCGATTCGCTCCTTTGCATCATGAAGGTCGG
Source organism: Bacteroidales bacterium UBA1195 (assembly GCA_002309855.1). GTDB lineage: Bacteria > Bacteroidota > Bacteroidia > Bacteroidales > WCHB1-69 > UBA1195. Next base: position 27,330 of record DBYD01000034.1, on the reverse strand, counting down.
CAGCCGCGGACAGGGTCTGCTCACCGCCCACGCCTACAGCGCACACAAGGGATGTCATGAAAGCCAAAGCCTGCGCCTCATCTATTGCGACAGCATCACCTCCGTATCCGAAATTCAGGGAAGAAACAGCTTCTCAGGCCGCAGCCTTGCCCTGTTCAGCGTGGAGAATATGGAGAAGGCGCAATACCGCTGGCATCTTTCCAGCAATTCAGGCTGGAAAATCAATGGTGACGACACACTCTCATGGATTATTGTTGATGTCTCCGGCAGCGGAATGGACACCCTGTTCCTTGAAGTCACCGATGAATGCGGCTATGTGACGCGGAGGCAGGCTGTCATCCGGTGCGAGGTCAATGTCGGAAACATTTCACATACACTGGCCGCCGAGCTCTATCCCAATCCGGCACATGAGCAGATCCAAATCATCCTCCCTGACGGAACGGCACAGGCAAACTACTGCCTCACCGATGCGCTTGGCAGGGTGCTGTCAAAAGGGATGTTAGATGGGAACCGTTCGGAACTCTCCCTGCAGCCTTACCGCAACGGGATTTATTTCCTCAAAATCACCGACGGTCAGCAGCGCAGCAACGTTTTCAAGATTGTAAAACAATAATAAAAAAAAATGGATGCCTGATTGGCATCCATTTTTTTTATTTTACGAACCGTCCCGTAACGTTCCCCATGCGCAACAGGTATATCCCGTCGGCAAGCTCTTCAACGTTGATGCCCTCCGAGGCGTTATAGCTGCCGCGCAGCACCAGCCGCCCGGTCATGTCGGCCACCTCGTAGGAGGCACCATCATATCGTTCCCCGTTGGTGATGAACAATGCCTTCCCCACTGGATTTGGATAGATGGTCAGCCGCTGTGCCTCCGCTTCGCGGATGGCGTCCCCCTGCTCGAAGAAGGCGGTCAGCTCCATATCCTTTGTCACGGTCAGCTGGCGCGGGTTCTGCTTGTTGCCGTCGCTCCACTGCTTGAAATGGTGGTCGGGCTTCGCATCGGCCTTCAGCGTGGCGGTTTTTCCGTAGGCATAGGAGCCGCCACCGGTTACAGTTCCCATATTGGTGTCGTTGGAATGCAGCGTGACCATGTGGGTGTCCGGGGCAAAAGTGGCGGTGAAGGAGGTGTCCTTCCAGATTAAAATGTAGCGCGGATTCTCCCTGTTGCCGTCGTTCCAGCGCAGGAAATGGTGGTGCAGTGCGGCAGTGGCCGTAATTTTCACACGGGTGCCGCCAGCGTAGGTTCCTGCCCCCGCAACTGTGCCCATACTGCTGTTGCTTGATGATACCTTCATGACATATTCGTCTGAGAAGACCGATGTGGCGTAGCATCCGATTGTTGTGCTCGCATTCCGCTGGTGCCCGCTGATGTCGGTGCGCACACTGTCGACCCTGGGGCAGAGCAGGGAATTATAATCTTTCAAATCCAGCCCCTTATCCAAATCCGCGAAGGAGGGAAGACGTTTCAGCGAGTTGCTGTCCTGACTGGTGACAGCCTGTAATTCGGCGATAGTGGTCAGATACTTGTTGGCTGTAGCTGTATACAGATAAGCCACATTGTCCTTGGAATAAAAGTCGTTCCACTCACGCAGGCCATACGAACTCCCATAATTGGCGCTCCGAATACAAATCGGATAGTTGCTTATGCCATTGACTGAAATGAGGTTCCGTGTGAAATTGGTCTTGTAGGTAGCATTGGAGGAGGGGGTGAAATTGAAACCGTATGCGGCGCCACTGTCAGATTTCACATAGATGCTGTTGTGGTGGATATCCAGCCTGCAGTTTGATGCGTTTAGCGAAAGACCATACTGCGCATTACTTCCAATAACCATTATCTCGTTATTGGTGATCATGGCTGAATGGCTGGAATAATTCGCATGATTGACATAATTGGCAAGATATAAGCCGTAACCCATGCTGGCGTTGGTCAGGAAACGGTTCCCCTCCATATTCCCTATAGTGACATAATAACTGATATAGGCTCCGTAATGGGTGTTTTTCAAACCGGTACGGCTCCGGATGCGGTTGTGGCTGATGCTTGGGAAATTACCGTAGTAATTTACGTACATGCCATAAAAATAGGCATCAGCCAGTTCGTTGCTGTCAATATACACGGATGAGAGCTTGATGTTGCCCGAAGTTCCAGCAATCTGATTGAGGTAAAGGCCGTAAAAACCGCCGACAATGCGGTTGCCCACAAGCCGCACCTCAACCGGGTAGCTGATGTTGTCCTTTCTGGTGTAGCTGAACGCTTTGTAAAGATTAGTTGTGCAGGTGGCGCATGCATAGATGTTGCATCCCCTGAAAGTGACATGGGAGCAGCTGCCCGCCATATCAACACCGGCCAGCCCGTCGGTGGTGTTACCGAAGGTGAGTTCCTGGAATGTGACATATTTGAGGTTGCGGGCAAACAGGCCCGGCTTGCCGCTTCCGCCGTCAAACACGGGGAAATCACCCTTGGCAGCCTTGAAGGTGACAGTGTTTTTTGAGCTGGAACCGGGAATGCTGTCAGGCAGGTTCAGCTGGCCGTATTTGCCGGTGCGGATGGTGATGGTAACCGGCCCGGTAATGCCGCAGTTGTACAATGCATTCACCAGCTCCTCCTCGTCCGCGTAGGTGGGATTGTATCCGCCCAATGTATAGCTGCCGCCGGCAATCGGACCGCTACAGATGTATTTGCTATAAAAAACCGTATCGTTGCTGTGGTTGGCGTCGTTTTGGGAATTTGGTTTCTCCACCCAGGCGACCAGCTTGTTGGAGGAACTCGGAACTATGCTGCCGAGCTGCACTGCAGCAACGCCCCTGTATGGCAGATTGCCCTTCCAGTTCACAGCGGTCTGGGCCACCCCGTTGAACGTCCAGCGGATGGTGACAGAAGTGAGGTTGCCGCTGCCCATGTTTGCCAAGGTCACATAAACAGGCGAGCTGCTTCCCTTGACCAAATCCGTTTTGGAAAAGTCGCTCAAGGAGGCGTCATTCTTTTCCGCATCACCTTCAAAAGCTCCCATCAGCGTGTTCACAGGACGCGCCTTGCCGTTAATGTCAGTCTTCACTTCATTCAAGCGGGGCATCAGCAGTTGTGAGACCGGAATCACCTTCAAATCCTTTGTCATATCCAGATAGATCGGGGTGACTGACACGCTGTGCGAATCAGCTTTTGAGGCGGCCATTATGCCGGCAATGTCATTGCATGACACACCATTGATGCTCGCAAGGCGCAGCCCGTCAACATTGCTGTAATCATTATAGTCGGTGAAGCAGGGCTTTGTACCACTCAAACTGTTGATATAAATTGCCCCTTCAGCTTTGGAGGCATCAAAAATGTTTCCGCATATACGCTGCTCCAATCCACCAATACCGCGGTTGATATGCAAACAATATGAAGTGTTGTTTGTAATGGCTGTGGCACGGACGGTGTTGTGGTAGAATTTCACCGATGAGACAATTAGCTGGACCGCATAGGTGGTGCCGGCAATTTTGGTAAGGACACAGTTGTTGGCCACGAACGTGCAGCTGCTGTCAGCCGCCATCATATTGTTGAAATACATGCCGCGACCGCTCAACTGGTTCTTGGTGTCGCGGAGGCCATCGATATAATTCCCGACAATACTGTCAACAATTCCGTTTGAGAAAAAGAGACCTGTAAAATTAACGGGGTTTTTTGTGGGTCGGCGGGAGAGTATCCTGTTATGCGAAATACTGGTCACATTGGCATACGATATGCTAATACCGGTTCGCTGGCTGACCATCTCATTGCTGTCAACTATTATATTCAGGAACGGATCGGTCGCTGAATTGCCATTTATGCTGACAGCATAGCTCCCACCCTGCATCATGTTGTGGGTGATTCTGACATTTTTTACAATCCCGTCGGTCCTCTCCGCACTAAGCAGCAACCCGTTTGAACAGTTGGTATCCATACGCATCAGGCTGTTCCGGACAATCACGTCCGAGCAGCCGGTCAGCCATACAAGCGGATTGTTCATATCGGCCATGCCGAAGAAACCCAGGTGCTCCACTATGACATTTTTGTTACCCCGCCCTATTTTCAGGGCAAAATGGCCGCTGTCGGCAAGGGTCACCTTGGTCCGGTCCTTGGAGACAGAGGTGAGGATCAGACGGTGTTTACCCATGGCATCCGCAATAGGGGTGATATCCAAACCGCCCCTGTACGTCCCGTCCTCAAAGGCAATGGTTATGTCACTGCCTGCACCGCAGTCCCTCAAACGTGTGAAGAGCTTGTCCATATCCGCATAGCTGTAATCGGCGCTTTTGGAGTTGCCGATCACAAAGGTGCCGTTGGCGGTTCCGTTGCAGACATAGCGGCGATAGGTGATGGTGTCGTTGCTGGCGTCAGTGTCGCCGGCCATCTTCACGCAGGCCAGGAAATCATGGTTGCCGGCTGTAAACTGGAAGCTCCCAAGGTTTACCGTGTCAATTTGCTGGAATTGCAGCGGCTTGGAGGGCGTATACTTGAAATCCACCTTTTTCACATTGTCAATCCAGAGTGTGATGGTGGCGGAACTGATGGATGCCTTGCCCGCATTGAAGAGCACAACCTTAACCGGGCTGGCGGCGGAGGCGACTATTTTCTCCATATCGGCAAAGCCAGTCAGGCAGGCGTTGATGGAATCGGTTTTTTTGCCATAACAGCCCATCTCGGTCCGCAGACTGCGCTGCAGGCCGTTGATGTCAATGTTCACTCCGGGCTGCAGCAGACAAACATACGAGGACTTGTTGCGCACATCCAGCGTCCGGCTGCTGTCCACCCACACGGGGGCGATAGAGACCGAGTGCTGGTCCAGCAGAGTGTCAACCACCTGCACCTCCTGAAGGCTTTTCTTGCTGCTGCCAATATATGCCACAAATGTTCCTCCCGAATAATAGTTGTTATAATCCCTCTGATAATAGGTTGAATTTGTGTTGCTCATTATGTAGACCGGACAGCCGTTGTTTTTCCCGTTCACAAAAATGTTGTTGCAAACCACCGATTTCCTGTCGGAATAGCTTGTATACATGTATAAGCCGTAGCTTGTGGTTATCGAATGGGTCAGGATGGAGTTGTTTGTAACCTCCCATGGGCCGCCCGGATTGTATAGATAAATGCCGTATTTTTTATTGGAGTCGCTAAGAATGATTTCGTTGTTGCAGATAATGGCCGGTTGTTTGCTTTTGGCGTTATGGCTGGCGGTAAAGTAAAACCCGTAGCTGTCTTTCTTGCTTTTGACATGGACACGGTTCCCGTCAATCCTACCCCAATGCTTGCCTCCGTTTGAATAGACGCCGTAAAAGGAAAGCGACGGATTGGGATTGGTGATTGTATTGTGGGAAAAACTCCTGATTTTCCCTGTCTGATAGAAATAGAGGCCGTAAGTATATGCACCCTCCATCACATTGCTGTCAATGGTGAACCCCGCCACACTCGTATCCTCAAAATCGGTGGAATTGGAGCTGTTGTTCAGGTAAAAGTTGCTGTACCCCCCACTGATGGTGTTGCCAATGAAGCGCACATCGACGACCTTTTTTGCCAACGAAGTGGCGTTCCCGACATAGCTTACTACCCTGTAAATATAGTTGTTTGACACCGGAGCGGTGATGTTGCAGTTGTGGAACACTATATCGTCAAGGGTGCTGTCCAACTCCACACCAACCACGATGCCGTCTAAACACATCGATTCGATGCGCAGGTGTGCAGTATTGATCAGCAGGATGGCACGGGTGTCGTAGATCCGGACACTGTCGCGGACTCCGGAGGCTGAGCGGAAGGTGACCAGGTTTTTCGCACTGCTGCCGGGAATGGACCCGGTGATGTTGAACTGCGAGTATGTGCCGTTATCAATCAAAATTTGAACAGGGCCGCTCACGCCGCAGCGTCTCAGAATACGGATTGCGTCGGCGAGGCTGTTGAAATCCGCGCTGTCATCGTAACCCAAGGAATATGTGCCGCTCAAGGGCTTGGTGGTGTCAATGGCGGTGGCGGTTTGCGCGTTTGCGACGAAGGTGCTGCAGAGCAGCAGTGCAAACAATACTGCTGAAGATAATATTCTCTTTTTCATCTTGGTTATTTTATACGGTTTATAATATATTATATATATATATATATATTAATCAATAAGTTACAATGCAATGAAGGGTAACGGAGGCGTGTTAGCGCAGGAGACGCCGTGTGGTGTCCGTGGAGGTGGTGTCAGGTTCCGGAGTGGGATTATTAATCCGCACCTTTTTCAGATTGAAAACGTACCGGTCGTTGGTGTTGCCGGCCTCGTCGGCCACCATAAGCACCTGCAGCACGCCAAGAGCCTGGTCCGCCCTGCCGAAAAGCACCACGTCACCCTCAGCAATATCCTTGAGCGAGGTGTAGCGTCGGCTGGCCTTGAAGGCATTATTGAGAAGCAGCTGGTTTGTGCCGGAATAGTCGAAATCGTTCATGCGGGCGAACTGCAGGCCAGTGCGGCTCCGCCATTCCCGCGAAAGTCTTCCGGAGGTGTCACCGGAAAGGGTGTCGTGGTAATCGTAAATGTCAATGGTTGATGTGTCTGCAGTTTCACAATAGAGTGTCTGCGCGCTGGCAAGCGAAAAGCCGTTTGCGCGGCCTGAACGGGCACCGTACATCACGATGCCGTCATAGTGGATAAGGGATGCTCCGCCTACAACCTTGTAGGCCAAAGCCATCTTGGACGAGCCCCCGTTGGAGGCAACCGCCTCGAACTGCAGCGTCAGTGCGGCGGTATCGCTTATAAAATAGGAAGGGACTGTATACATGAAGTAAAAATCGACCTGTTTCACTCCTCCGACAAGCGTATCCTTAAGTTGTACGGAACCTTTCTCGGCATCCACAGAATAGATGCGGATCCTGTCGACCTTGTAATTGTCCGAAATGGCCTGGACCCTGATAAGCAGCTTGTTTCCGGACTGCACAAAAGCAGTGTTTTCCACATCCTTCGCCATGACAAACACATCGGACACATCTTCCTTACAGGATGTTAAAAGCAAAAGCGGCAATGCCAGCAGCAAAATCACCTTCCTCATATCTTTCAAAAATGATAATTAAAAAAAAAGAACGGCAAGAACGCTGCACGCCCCTGCCGTTCTATTCACAAGCACTATCTGTGAACGTATCTGTATGCCTTGATGGTCATGCTCTTGGTCTGTTCCTTGCCCAAGAACATCTGGTTGGTCTCCACCTTGGCGGAGGTCACAACATAGTAGTCGGCACCGGGATACTCGTCAAGCACCTTCACCAACGCCTTGCTCAGGTTACCGGCCAAACGGATGTTCAGCCCGTCACCCTTAAGCATGGCGGTGCGCTGGTTGCGACGGTCGTATTCAACACCGTTCACTTTGTCCAACACAGTGATAAACCCAAGATATGTGCGGGTTTCAATAGAAATCGTAGTTTCACCCAGCGGCTGCATATTGTCAAAGTTAATGTCCAACCTGACAAAATCCGGGGTAATCGAAACGCCCTGTACCTGCTGGAAGGTGCGCAAGCCCGAACATGATGTCGCGCACACCAGTACCACTGCAGCCAGGGCAATGAACATTTTCTTCATCATAGCCTCCCGATTATTTGTTGTTGAAATAATAGGTGATGGTCAGACGAAGGTCGGAACCGAAAACGCCGGAATTGGCCTTCAGATCCTTGTAGTCAGTGGGGTCGCCAAGCAGCTGGTATGTGGTCTGCGTGGTGTTGTTCACAGCGTCATAAACCTCAGTTTTGACCTTTTGGCCAGTGTGGAACATGCCGCTCAAACCATACTCGAATCCGACGGAAACGGGAAGATCGGCGATGAAAGCCTGCAGGCCGATGAAGGCCTCCAAACCGACACAGAGGGATTTGCGGTACTGGTTGAAGACACCGTTCACAGCATCCGGGTTGGCATACTCGTCCTTGTAGGTGGAACCCTCGAAGCCCAGAGGCAGGGAGGCACCGGCATAGACATCAAGCACGTTCCTGGGGGAGAAATGGTAGGCAAAGCCCGGAATCAGGCGGAAGAACCATTCGCTCTCCTTCATGGAGTGCTCCTTGTCGGTGGTCGGGGTAAGGATCTCGTTACCTTTGGCGTGGAAGCCGCGTTTGTAGTACTGGATACCACCACGGAACTCCAGATTGTCGGAAGTGTAGTATTTGATATTGACCAACGGAAGTCCGCGGACAATATCCAGATTGGTGAAATTGCCGAAGCAATCTACCAGATCCATCACCTCCGAATAGCTCGGTCCGATGTAAAGGCCCCAATCGCCGGCACCAGGACGGTTACCCGTTCTCACATTGGTTGCGTAGGGGTTTCCCTTCGTCAGGAGAGACTGCGCCTGCAGCGCACCAGCAAAGGCAAGGCAGGCCATAACTACAAAAAGTTTTTTCATACATTCTTTCCCTGTTATATGCCATCGGGACGTCGGCTCAATTAATTAATTAAGTTTTTGTTATTTTATTAGTTTTATTATTCAGTTCATTATGTTATTGTGTAATGTCCAATCCCTTCAGTGAGTCCTTGTCCAACTTCTGCCCACCCCAGACGTTACGTTCAATCCGGATTGCCTCGGCCGTCGTCATCTTGTCGGTCTGCTCCAGAATACGCTGCACGAAAATGCACTGTCGGATGTCGGCCTTGTTATTGACAACAGCATCGGTCAATGCCTGGCAGCTCTTGTAGCCGCAGATACGGCAGTCGACCTGTGGCAGCCTTCGGTTCAGCTCGAAGGAGCGCTTCATCTTCCGCATGGCAACCGCCATGTCATCATCAAGCTTGTCCATTGAGCGCGGCTTGACCTCGCCCACAGAAATGCGTTCCTTCAAATATTCGCGATATCCGAGCAGCCGGTTCTCCTCCACCGTGACGTTTTCGGACTTCTGCGCAGCGCGTTTCTTCTGCCTTTCGGCCACCAGAAAACGGTTGGCGGCACAGAGTATTCCGCCGGCGCAGCTCTCATCGCAGGCACGCAGTTCAAGGTAGTCCACACCCTCAACATCGCCGTTCTCAACCTTCTCAAGAAAATCGGAGACATTCTGGATGTCATCGATGGCAAGGTTCCGTCCGGAGGGGAGGTCGTAAATCTCACCGCCCGTCATGGTCCACATCAGGCTGCGGCGCGAAATGGGATGGAAATCAAACTCATCGTCCCGCAACTGGTACTCACCCTGTTTGATAATACGGAAAACCTTGTTATATAAATAATTCATATTGATGACACCGTCGTTCTGCGCCTTCTCCTCACCCACAGGGCTCTTGATGGCGGCAATTTTGGCGGCACACGGGGCGACATAGAAGACACCGATGTCTTCCGCCGGAATGCCCTGATCCATCAGGTTGCGCCGGATGTAGAGCGAGGTCAGGTCCATAGGAGGACGGATAAGCAGCAGGTTAGGAAGCAGCGAGGGAAACTTCACCTGGATCAGCCGGACGATGGCGGGACAGAAGGTGGAAATCAGCGGACGCTCCGTCTCCGGGTCGGCCAGACGCTGGCGGATGACCTCATTGAGGATGTCCACACTTTTTTCAACCTCATAGATATATTTGAATCCCAAGTGGTAAATTGCGGACAGGATGGCCCGCTGGGATATCTTTTCCGGAAACTGCGCACTGAAAGTTGAGGGCATAAGGATTACCGGACACTTGTAGTTGTACACGGTTTGGAAATCATCCTGCTCTATGTAGATGGCGTTCACCGGACAGGCCAGATAGCAACGTCCGCAGTCCACGCACCGGTCGGACTCCAGCTGCGGATGTCCGTCCTGCACATGGATGGCGCCTGTCGGACATACACCGGTGCAATGGGAGCATCCGATGCACAAATCCGTTTTGAACTTCAGGGCATGATGAAAACTCTCTTCCATGCTTATCCGTTTTTGGGAACAAAATAGTTGGTCATTTCGACACGGGTTCCCTTGCCCACGACGGAATCGACCTTCAACTCATCCATGTTGGACTGCATGTTCGGCAGTCCCATGCCGGCACCGAAACCCATTTCGCGCACCGCCGGCGACGCGGTGGAATATCCCTTCTGCATCGCTTTTCCAATATCAGGTATGCCGGGGCCCTCGTCATCCAGCACAATGCGGATGCGTTCCTCGTCCAAATCGACGGAAATCACCCCACGATAGGCATGGGCCACAATGTTGACCTCAGCCTCATAGAGCGCGACAACAGTCCTCTTGACGATGGCGGGATCGACGCCCAACTGCTTCATAATCCTTTTTACGGCACTTGAAGTGGAGCCTGCATGGCTGAAATCGCCTCCCTCTACCTGATACTCAAAATTCATTTTCCTGTTTTATATATATTTATATATAATGTCTGAAATCCGGTTCAATACAATGGCGGCAGACCGGCCTGGTAAAGTATGCCGGAGCAACGGTACATCGAATAGTCCGTCTCTATCAGCAGCATCTCATTCTCCTCGGCCAGTTCCTTCATCTCCTCCGTCACCTTTTTGCCGCGCACAAACAGAACCACCTTCACCTCCGCCATTTCGCAGGTCCGGATGGTCTGCATGTTGCACAAACCTGTAATCAGCAATAGGTTATCGGCATTTTTGATGGTCAGCACATCGCTCATAAGGTCGGAGGCGAAGACATGCTCCACATCCTGTTCCTCACAATCGGCGCCGGATACCACTTTTCCCTTTATCAAACGGAGAAACTCTTCTCTTTTCATTCCCTACAAACTGTTTCTATTTTCTCACTGTTTCTATTTTCTCATAAAGCGCAGGCATCTGAGCATCCAGTCAGGCAACGCCTTTCCGGGCTTGCGCTTGCGCAGGTTCAAAAAAACGCCCCACTTCTGTGCAATCGGAATGCGGTGCGTCTCCACATATTCAATCAGCGTGCCGTCCGGATCCTCATTGTAGGCGAAGTTGCCGGCAGCCTCGCCCATGTCGAAATTGTCCGCCAGAATGGATTCGGTGTCCACCGTGAACGGATACCCCTCCTTTTCACAACGTTCACGCATCTCCTTCATGCCACGAATGTCGAAGCAGAGATGGATGAAACCGGGATCGCCCCACCAGCGTCCCTCATAGATTTTACGAGGTTCGCGGTTCTTAACCTGCAGCAGCTCGATCTGGGAGGTGCCGAAGAGTTTTGAAAAGGCGCCGATCCTCGGCTTGGAATGGGTCAGCACAACGCGGCGGAAGGTGTCGCCGGAAGCCCCAAGATGTGACATGTCGTCAAACTCGCCCGTCTGGTCGGACAGCACCACGTCGTATCCGAGCAGGTTACGGTAGAAACGGATGCTGCGCTCCATGTCGCTCACCCCTATGAGAGCCCCATAGGCACCGCCGGTCGGATGACGGCTCGGATGGAAGAAGTCGTCGCATTCCACAAGCTGGAACACATTGCCATACGGATCGTGCAGGTAGAAATACTGCTGTCCGCCCACCGCAGTGTACATCGGCGAAAGATTCAAGTTCCGCTGACGGTAGTAACGGTAGGTTTGCGCTGCATTCTTGCATTTGATCTTGCAGGCAAAAATACCCAAATCTCCCGGCTTTATCTGGAAAGCCGGGAGAGTGGGTGTGTGGCTGCGATGCTGCCAGATTTCAAATCCGCCGCCGCCCTGGAGACTTACTGCCAGAATGGTATGACGGTCACAAACCTGACCGTCAGTATAGGGAAGCATGTATTCGGCCTTGGCATATTCATCAATGATGACGACATCCACATTGAAGACATCCTTGTACCATTTCCAAGCCGCGTCGGCATCAGTCACGCCGATGCCGATCTGCTGGATACCGCTGTTGTAAAGCTCCATAGAATACGACTAAACTATGAACCGGAACAATTCGCAAACGCCTTTGTGCATGCTATTCGCAAAACATACCAATCTTGACGTCGCCAATACTCTGGTCAACAGTCATATCGGCGCATTTGTCCTTACCATCGGCCAAATCAACCTCTTCCTCGGTCTTAACCTCGCCCATAACATAGGTTTTGCAGGTGCAGGTCTTCTTGCAGGAGGTGAAGCAGGCCACGGTTGCCATGACTGCTAATGTCAAAACGACTTTCTTCATAATTGTAAATGTTTAACAAACAAGCCTACTCTGTATGGTTTTCGGCTTCCCCAGTCCGCTTTAAAACGAACATGCAAAAATATACATTTTAGCAAAACAAACCGAAAAAAATCAAAAAAAAATTCAAACCAATGTTGATATTTGTTTTTTTACTATTTTTGCAGCACGAATTTTGCATTAGTAAACATTTGGTAGATTTTTTTTAAACATTTTGGAAATGAAAAGGTTATTTTTTCTCATCGGATTATTTGGTGTCTGCATCGCCGGTCATGCGCAGTCAGGTGCCACCAAGCAGTTGAAATTTTCAGAAACCAACGTTGATGTGGGCAGCATCAGGGAGGATGGTGGAACCGTTTCGCGGGATGTCCTGGTGACCAACCTTTGCGATAATGAAGTGAAAATCCTCACCACCGAGGCTTCCAACAAAGCGGCCAGTTTTGAATGGAGCAGGAAAAGTCTGAAAAAATACGACAGGATCCACCTGAAAGTTTCGATTGACCCGAAAGGCATCAACTATTCCTTCCGGATCCCCTTTACCATTGTCACCTTATGCAACAAGGACACCGTACGTTACAACATGATGTTGGGAGGATACGTGAATCCGAAAGCCAATACCAAGGAAGAGGTGTACAGCATGCAGGAGGGAAACTTGAAATACAAGGACAACTCCATCTCCTTCCGCATGCACCGTGACGAGGTGCGGACAGACACCCTCTGGTTCTACAACGTATGGGATTCGGTCATGACATTCAAACCTGGCAGCATCCCTTCGTGCATCAAGATCATATACCTTACCAAGGAGTTGAAACCCCAGACAGAAGGATTTGTGGTGTTCAGCTACAGCGCCCCGATAAAAAACGACTGGGGGTTTGTGTATGACAAGTTCACCCTGCTGACCAACGACCCGGAGCCGAAGGACCACCATAACAGCAAATCATTCTACACACTTGTGGACATCTATGACAATTTTGCCGGCTGGAGCAAGGAGCAGTTGGAAAACGCCCCCCGCGTGCTGATTGACACGGAGGAATACAATTTCGGAGAATGCCAGATCGGCGATGTGATCAGCCATGATTTCACCCTGACCAACATCGGCAAAAGCCCGTTAGTGATTCACAAAGTGAAGACCTCCTGCGGCTGCACCACATCCAACCTTGAAAAAGACACCATCGCCCCTGGCGAAAGCACCAAGATCAAGGCCCGTTTCAGCACATACGGCAAACATGGAGGCCAATCCAAGGAGATATACGTCATCACCAATGACCCAGACCAGCCGAAAGTCACACTGAAAATCATGGGCAAAGTATTGGACAAACCGAAACAATAGGCCCGGAACATATTCATGGAAAACCAGTTGAAACTATACAACACGCTGACCCGCACCAAAGAAGTCTTCACCCCGCTGCACGCCCCCTTTGTGGGCATGTATGTCTGCGGACCCACCGTATATGGGGAGCCGCATCTGGGTCACGCACGGCCTGCAATCGTGTTCGACCTGCTCTTCCGCTACCTGCGCTTTTTGGGATACAAGGTGCGCTATGTCCGCAACATCACTGATGTGGGGCATCTGGAACATGACGCCGATTCAGGAGAGGACAAAATTGCGAAAAAGGCCCGCATCGAACAGCTGGAGCCGATGGAGGTCGCCCAGTTCTACATGGACGCCTACCACGACGCCATGGACAGGCTGAATGTGCTGCGCCCATCCATTGAGCCACGCGCTTCAGGCCACATCATCGAGCAGATTGCCATTGTGCAGCAGATTCTGGACAAGGGATACGCATACGTGTCGGAAGGCTCCGTCTATTTTGATGTGCCCAAATTCGACCGCGACTTCGGCTACGGCAAACTCTCAGGAAGAGTGCTTGAGGAATTGTACGCCAACACACGCGCCTTGGACGGGCAGGAGGAGAAACGGCATCCGGCCGATTTCGCCCTCTGGAAAAAGGCGACTCCGGAACATATCATGCGCTGGCCCTCACCCTGGAGCGACGGATTCCCAGGCTGGCATGTGGAATGCTCGGCAATGAGCACCAAATATCTTGGCAAAACCTTTGACATTCATGGAGGCGGCATTGACCTGATGTTCCCACACCACGAATCGGAGATATGCCAGAGCCGCGTGGCCAACGACTGCCCTTCTGCAAAATACTGGGTACACAACAACATGATCACCATCAACGGGCAGAAGATGGGCAAATCGTTGGGCAACTTCATCACGTTGAATGAGTTTTTCAGCGGAAAAAATGAAGCGCTGGAACAGGCCTACTCCCCCATGAACATCCGCTTTTTCATACTGCAGGCGCATTATCGCAGCACGCTCGACTTCTCGAACGAGGCGCTCCAGTCGGCCCAAAAGGGGCTGGAGCGGCTGATGCAGGCCTACCATCACCTGCAATCCCTGAAGCCCTCCGCAACCTCCACGGTCCAGACCGAGGGCTTTTTCGGACGCTGCCAGGAGGCGATGGACGACGACCTGAACACTGCAATGGTCATTGCCGAACTTTTTGAGATGAGCAAGATGATCAATGCTGTTAGGGACGGCAAGGCGCAGATGACCCAACAGGATATTGACCGATGCCGCAACACCTTTGAAACATTCGCCTTCCAAATTCTAGGATTGAAGGACGAAACGGAGAGCGACCAGAGCGCCATTGTCGGCGGACTGATGGATATGATTTTGGAAATCAGACAGAACGCAAAGGCTCAGAAGGATTGGGGCACCTCCGACAAAATCCGCGACAGGCTGAATGCGCTTGGCATCAGCGTCAAGGATGGCAAAGAGGGAGCCACCTGGGATTTGATGGGCTAACCCATAGAACTTTATTACCAATTACCAGACCAAATCCGGTATCAGATAGTTCCGGACATAGTCCGTTACACCCTCCTCCAAAGTGTGGAACGGCTCGCTGTACCCTGCATGGTGCAGTTTGCCCATATCAGCCTCAGTGAAATACTGGTACTTGTCACGGATATCCAACGGAGTGTCCACAAACTCGATCTGCACCTCCCGCCCCATGGCCTGAAAGGTGGAAACAGCCAGATCATAGAAGGAGCGGGCATGACCGGTTCCGACATTATAGAGGCCACAGGCGGGCTGGTAACGCATAAGGAAGCGGATGACCTTGACCAGATCCTTCACATAAACGAAATCACGCAACTGCTGCCCGTCCTTAAAATCGGGACGGTGGGAGCGGAACAGCCTGACACGACCCGTTTCACCAATCTGCCGGTATGCATGGAATATAACCGAGGCCATACGCCCCTTGTGGTATTCGTTCGGCCCATAGACATTAAAGAATTTCAGGCCGGCCCAGAATGGAGGGGTTTTCTCATCCTCCTCCGCCTGCTCCAGCGCCCACTTGTCAAATTCGTTCTTTGAGACACCATACAGGTTGAGCGGCTGCAGCTTCTCCACCACAGCATGGCTGTCAACATAGCCATGCTCGCCAGCACCGTAAGTAGCCGCCGAAGAGGCGTATATGAGCGGGATCTGGTACAGGCTGCAGGCGGTCCAAACCTCCTTGGTGTAGTTCAGGTTCAGTTCCTGGAAAATCTCCCAACGCGTTTCGGTGGTGTCTGTCCGCGCCCCAAGATGGATGACAAAGTCAACCTGTCCGGCATTCATCTCCAGCCATGAAAAGAACTCCGTCCTGTTAACCTTATGGATGTAGGACTTGTTTTCCGTATTCCGCGCCTTCTCCGTTTTGGAGAAATCGTCCACGGCGACCAATTCACCAACGCCATCCTCATGGAGTTTCTGCAGCATGCAGCTGCCTATGAAGCCGGCGGCTCCGGTGACTACTACGTATTTCATATCTTGCCTATATTATTTTTGTTTTCTAAAAAAGGTTGGTATATCCGTCGCAACTGCTCCTCCTCACGTTCCCAGCAAAGCTGCTCCGCCGCAGCCTCACACCGCCGGCGGCACTGTGCATAGCCTTCAGCATCGTTAAGCATCCGCAGGACAGCATCCGCCACCGAAGCGGGCTGCAACTCCTCCACCACAAGCCCCACACCATACCGTTCAACCAGTTTCCGGCGTTCAGGCAATCCGGACACCAGCACGGGCACCCCCGCCTGGATGTATTCGAACAGTTTGTTGGGCAGGCTGTAATCATGGTTCAGGCATACACTTTGGTCAAAGGAGACCCCCAAGTCGGCACAGGCTGTATATGCGTAAAGCCGTTCAGCCTCCACCCTGCCGGTAAAAAGCACACGTTGCTGCAAGTCCAGTTCGGTCACGCGACGCCGCATCTCCGGCAGAGCGTCTCCCGCACCAACCACAAGCAGCAGCACCTGTTCCGGCAGCAAGGGCATCGTCTCCACCATCAGTTCACCGCCACGTCCCTTATGGATGGCATTACCTTGAAGAATCAGGATTTTAGCCTCATCCGGCAAGCCCAATTCCTTCCGGGACACTTCGGTTCCGGAAGTCCGTCGCAAAGGCAGGTTCCGCACAACCGCCACCTCCCGGCCATATTCCTGACGGTAGGCTTCAGCTATGGAAGCGGAAACCGTGATTGCAGCGGATACTTTCGGGAAACAGAACCGTTCGATCCTGTGCCAGACGGCCTGCACACGGGGGCGTGTCACCACCTCCAGCACCTGGCAGAAATATTCATGGCTGTCGTACACCAACGGCTTGCGCCGTATCCGGCTGACCAGCACGTTGGGCAACAATGTATCCAAATCATTGGCCACCAAAATGTCACACCGGACAAACAGCAAAAGGAGAAAAAGGCGGAACTGATATTCCGCATAAAACAGCGGCCCTTTGCGGAAAAGGAGGCGCATCCGGCGGGTAAGGTAACTGCGCGGCGGCAAAACGGGGGAATCGGCATAGCGCCGCCCTACCAGCAGCACCGCACAGCCCATTCGCTCCAGACTGTGGGCAACCTTGTCCACCCGAGGGTCGGTGAACAGATCGTTAGTGACAGAAAGGACGACACGCTTCATTACGCCTCAGCTGACCCTTCCGTGACAGTTCTTGTATTTTTTTCCGCTGCCGCAAGGGCATGGATCGTTACGTCCGATCTTCTTCTCCACTTTGATTGGTTGTGTCACCTCACGCTGTCTCGGAGCATTGGTGGAGGCGTTCACCTCCTCGCGCCCCTCGCGCAGGCGTGGCTGCTGCTTCGGCATATTGGCGGAATGCATCTGCTGCGGATTTTGCAGCGGAATCTGCCCGTTGCACAGGAAAGTGACCACGTTGCTATAGACATCCGTCAACATATTGGAGTAGAGGTCAAACGATTCCAACTTATAAATCAGGAGCGGATCCTTCTGCTCGTACGAGGCGTTCTGCACCGACTGCTTAAGGTCGTCCATGGCACGCAGATGCTCTTTCCAAGCATCATCGATCATGGCCAGCACAAGGCTCTTTTCTATTGCCAGCGCTATTTCACGCGGTCCGTTTTCCAGACTCCGCTTCATCGGCGCAATGACCTGCATCACCTTTTTACCGTCGGTCAGGGGAATGGCGATGTTCTCAAACCGGTTGCCCTCCCGCTCATACACCGACTGGATAACCGGCATCACCCCCTCGGACATTTTCCAGATACGCGCCTTATAATTATCATAGGCCCGCTCATTCAATGTCCTGATGATATCATCAGACCGGGTTTGGAAAAAATCATGCGCATTCACGGGACTTTCACATCCCATGATGGAGACACATGCACGTTCAAAGCTCTCAAAATCCTTGCTCTCCTGATAGGAGGTGGTGATGAACTCGCTCATGCTGCGGAACATGTCGGCGATATCAACCGACAGGCGGTCGCCATAGAGCGCATTGCGCCGTTTCTTGTAGATGCTTTCGCGCTGCTTGCTCATAACATCATCGTATTCCAGCAACCGTTTCCGGATACCGAAATTATTCTCCTCCACCTTTTTCTGGGCTTTTTCAATGGATTTTGAAATCATGCTGTGCTGGATAACCTCACCCTCCTTGAATCCGAGATGATCCATAACCTTGGCTATCCGGTCTGAGCCGAAAAGCCTCATAAGGTCATCCTCCAGCGAGACAAAGAACTGGGAGGTGCCAGGGTCACCCTGACGTCCGGAACGGCCGCGCAGCTGGCGGTCCACCCGGCGTGAATCGTGCCGCTCCGTACCGATGATGGCCAAACCGCCCAAATCGCGGGTTTCAGGCGTGAGCTTGATGTCGGTACCACGACCGGCCATGTTGGTGGCAATGGTCACAGTACCCAGTTTGCCAGCTTCGGCCACGATGTCGGCCTCCCTTTTGTGCAGCTTGGCATTCAGTACATTGTGTTTTATACGCCGTCTGTCAAGAATGGTCGAGAGCAACTCGGAGGTCTCAACCGATGTGGTGCCGACCAGCACCGGACGGCCCTCCTCATGCAACTTGATGATCTCATCCACGATGGCGGCATATTTTTCGCGTTTGGTACGGTAGATCAAATCGTCCCTGTCTTCACGAATCACCGGCTTGTTGGTCGGGATTGTCACCACATCCAACTTGTAGATGTTCCAGAACTCGCCCGCCTCCGTCTCGGCGGTACCGGTCATGCCGGCCAGCTTGCGGTACATGCGGAAGTAGTTCTGCAAGGTGATGGTGGCATAGGTCTGGGTGGCAGCCTCCACCTTCACATTCTCCTTGGCCTCGATGGCCTGGTGAAGACCTTCGCTGTAACGGCGGCCCTCCATTATACGTCCGGTCTGCTCGTCCACAATCTTCACCTTGTTGTCAATGATCACATATTCAACATCCTTCTCGAACATGGTGTAGGCGCGCAACAGCTGCTGCACCGTATGTATGCGCTCCGAAGCATCGGAAAAGGACTGGTACAAGGCATTCTTTTTCGCCAATTTCTCTTCCGGTGTCAGCTGCTGGTGATCCAGTTCCGCCAATTCCGTCCCCATGTCGGGAATGATGAAGAACTGGCTGTCCTTGGTGTCCGCTGCCACCAGATCGATACCCTTGTCCTTGATGTCGACAGAATTGAGTTTCTCGTCAATGACAAAGTACAGTTCATCGTCAATGATGTACATGTTCTTGTTCTGTTCGGCCATGTAGAAGCCCTCCGTCTTCAGCAGAAGCTGCTTCATGCCAGGCTCGCTGAGTATCTTGATCAGCGCCTTGTTCTTCGGCAGCGCACGGTGGGCGCGCAGCAGCAGCTTGCCCAGCTCCTCGTCCCGCTTGGGATTTCCCGTGTCGGCCATCAGCCGGCGGATGTCGGTCAGCAACATGTTCACCAACTGGCGTTGCGCGTTGTAGAGTTTCTCCACCATCGGCTTGTACTTGTCAAAATCCTGATCCTCCCCTTTCGGTGTGGGACCGGAAATGATCAGAGGGGTACGTGCGTCGTCAATCAGCACAGAGTCAACCTCGTCCACAATGGCGTAATTGTGACGCCGCTGCACCAGTTCGGTCACATTGCGGGCCATGTTGTCACGCAGGTAGTCGAAGCCGAACTCGTTGTTGGTGCCGAAGGTGACGTCGGCCAGATATGCCTTGCGCCGCTCCTCCGAATTGGGTTCGTGCTTGTCGATGCAGTCCACGGAAAGGCCGTGAAACAGATAGAGCATACCCATCCATTCCGAGTCACGCTTGGCCAGATAATCGTTGACCGTAACCACATGAACACCTTCTCCGGTCAAAGCGTTAAGATAGACAGGAAGCGTGGCCACCAAGGTCTTACCCTCACCAGTCGCCATCTCCGCTATTTTTCCCTGATGCAGCACAGTACCGCCGATAAGCTGGACATCATAATGGCACATGTCCCAAGTGATGCGGTTGCCGCCTGCCATCCAGCTGTTCCGATAGACCGCCTGGTCACCATCCACAGTGATGCTTTCGAAACGGGTTGAGAGGTCACGGTCGAAATCGTTGGCCGTCACCCGAATCTCCTCATTCTCCTTGAAGCGCCTTGCAGTCTCCTTCATCACGGCAAAAGCCTCCGGCAGAATGTCGTTCAATACATCCTCAGTGGTATGGTAAATGGAATCCTCCAGCTTTTCTATATCCTCGTAAAGTTTCTGCTTCTCGCGCACAGGCATGTCGTACTCCTCTTCCAGCCTGCGGTTCATCGCCGAAATCTTTTCGCGTTCCTCCTGTGTGGCCTCCTGAATCTGCTGCTTGAAATCCAACGTCTTGGCACGCAATCCGTCGTTGTCAAGATCCTTCACCTGCTCATACGCCGCCTTGACCTCCTCCAGAATAGGATTCAGCTCCTTCAGGTCGCGGTCAGACTTTGTCCCGAAAAGTTTGCTTAAAAAACTTGCCATATTATACTATATCAATCGTTTATAAAAACAATAATTCATTAGATGCAAAAGTGCAAAGATACTTGAAAAAACAATACGCCTGTAACTGCATGACATAAAAAAAAGGCGGAACTCCTTACGGCGTTCCGCCTTATGATTAGGATGAAATGCGCATCCGCCCGCTACTGGCGAAGCCCCTCAAAGTGGATGAGCTGCCAGTTCAGCTTCATGGTGTCCAGAATCTGAACGTCGAAATCGAAGTTCAGATCCATGTCAACCTTTCCTGATCCGTCGAACTGTGCGGTCGCGTTGAGGCCCTTGATGAGCTTGTCCGCATTGGCGGGGACATTCACACCCACAAAGCTCAGCAACAGCTTCACAGCCTCCATCTGGAGGTCGCTGACATTGGCGCGGAAGAAACCGGTGGTGTCGGTCATGTCGAAGTTGACGACTCCGTATAGTTTCAAACGGTTCTTGAGCAGGCCGTCATAGAAGATGGCGTTCTTCACATAGGAGGTGTCCGAGAGCCTGTAGCTTCCGGCATAGGTTCCGGAGTAGGTGAGCTCCTGCTCCTTCGGGGTACCGTCATCATTGTTGTCCTTGTTGCAGGATACAAACACCAGGGCCAGCAAACCGAATAAAAACACTAACTTTTTCATTTTGAATTAATTTTATTTTAAATTATACTTGAATTTCTGTACATTTAATTTATTTCCCGTACGAATGGAACTCCTCTATCTTTTTCCACAGGTGTGTGCGCTCCCGGCCGGAAACATTATGCTCGTGTGTCGGATAAATGAAATAGTCAACCTGCTTGCCCTTTGTGATGCACTTCGTGATGAACTGCAATGTATGCTGCCACACCACCGTGGCATCCTGAGCCCCGTGGAAAATCAGCAGCTTGCCCTGAATGGAATCGACGCGGTTGAGCAGCGAGGCCTTTTCATATCCGTCCGGGTTTTCCTGCGGCATGTCCATGTATCGTTCGCCGTACATCACCTCATAGTATTTCCAGTCAATCACCGGACCGCCGGCGGTCGCCTTCTTGAAGACACCGGGATAGCGGGTGAAGAGGCTCAGCGTCATGAATCCGCCATAGCTCCAGCCGTCAATGGAAAAGCGGGAGGTATCGGCGTATGGCAGGCTGCGGAGGTAGTCCACGCCGCACATCTGATCCTCCACCTCAAGGTCACCCAAATGGCGGTGGATGCAGCTTTCAAACTCGAAGCCGCGGTAATTGGTGCCACGATTGTCCATGGTGAAAACCAGATACCCTTTCTGTGCCATGTATTGCAAAAACCACCCGCCGGAAAGCCAGTTGTCGGTCACAAGCTGTGAATGGGGACCGCCATACACGTAATAGAACACCGGATACTTCCTGGTGCTGTCGAACATTACCGGAAAGATCAGGCGGCAGTACAGGTCATCGTCATTTTTGTTTTTAAGGGTGAAAATCCGTGTTTCCGGCACCATGTATTCGCTCAAGTAGTTCTTGTTGTCCAACAGAACCTCCCGTACGGACCCCTTCTTGTCACGCAGCACATAGCAGGGTTCCTGCCGGATGCTGCTGAAAACATCCAGAAACCAGTTGCCGGTGGCATCCGGCTGCACGCTGTGGGTGCCGTCCTCCGGCGTGACATCGGTGATTTTCCCCTTCTTCATATCCAGAACGTAAAAGCGGTCACCCGGAATCTCATCCTTGTTAGAGGTGAAATACAGCTTGTTTCCTGTCTTATCAAACCCTTCGAACGTCTTAACCTCCCAACGGCCGGATGTGAGTTGCCTGAGCAGTTTCCCGGACAAATCATAAAGGTAGAGATGCTTCCAACCGTCACGACGGGTGACATAAACGAACTTGTCAGGCTCTTCTGGCAGGAAGTACAAGGGATCGGAAGGCTCCACATAGCGGGAGTTCGATTCCTCGAACAATGTGCCTTCTAACGCCCCCGTCCTGGCATCATATTTATTGAGTTCAAGATGGTTCTGTTCACGATTAAGCACTGCCACAAGGATATGCCGCTCATCAGGTGTCCATGTGACACTACATAGAAAATGGTCGCGCGGTTCCCCAGTCTGCAGATAGACGGTCTTTCCCGTAGCCACGTCATAAACCCCGACGGTCACCTCGTGGGAGGTCATTCCGGCCATAGGATACTTGATGCGCCGCATGGTCGCGATACGACCTTGGGCATCCACCAGAGGATAGTCCGTCACCATGCTCTCGTCCATCCGGTAAAAAGCAAGAAAGTTGCCTTGTGGGGACCAGAATGCACCCTGCTCTATTCCGAACTCGTTCCGGTGCGGCACATGCCCGTAACGGACATCCTTCGCACCGTCCTTATCCACCCTTACAGGCTGGCCGTCAGCCTTGCAGACGAACAGATTGTCGCCAATTGTATAGGAAAAGCGGGCATGATCCCAATCAACCAGCAGATTGGCCGCATCGGAGATGACGGTTTTAAGCGTATGGACAATGCGTCCCTGCGACAGGTCATACAACGCATAACCCTCCTTGACCCGCAGATAGACCTGCGACGGCGAGATCCAATGCGACATGGAAGGGAAACGGCGCAGTTCCCCCATCCCAGCAGATTTCAACGCGGCGTTCACCTCCTCCAATGTGAAAAAAGTCTCCTCCTTGCCGGAGGTGGCGGAACGTTTCACAACGTCATTGCCACGCACAAAAATGAAATCACTGCCCTGCGGCAGCCACTGCCACTGGCTCATCCGCTGTGGAAAAAGGTTTCCGTTGGTGAAAAGATCATCCAGATTAAAAATCCCATCCTGCGCCATAAGACTGGCCGTCAGGATAATAAAACATACAGATAAAGAAAGTTTACGCATTGTCCTCCGTTTTTTGATGAAGATGCAAAAGTACCAATTTTTTGAATATGTTTCCCCGTTCCTCAAAATTCTTGAAGGCATCGTAGCTCGGAGCGGCCGGAGATAGCAGGCACACCCTGCCCGGAGCGGTCAGCCTGAATGCCGCATCCACCAAATCTTCAAACTTTTCACAAAACATGAACGTTTTGCCCGGCAACGGTTCCGCCAACATCATCATACGCCGTCCAGCCTGGCCGGTAAAGAGAAAATGGCGCACCTGTGAATCCCTGAAAAGGTGCACCAACGGCGTATAGTCGATGCCGCGGTCCATCCCGCCCAGCAGCAGAGTGTCGACCCGGCCAACAGCCTCCACGGCAGCCACCGCCGCCTGCGGAATGGTGGAAATGCTGTCATTATAGAAATCTATGCCACAGACACTGCCCACATGCTCCAACCGGTGCGGCAGGCTTTGGAAGCTTAGCAAAGCAGGGCGGAGGACTTCAGCGGAGATGTCGGGGAATGCCGCCTTCACCGCCAGCAGCGCCGCCTCCGCATTGCGGCGGTTGTGCGCCCCCTTCAACGGAAAGTCGTCCGGTGGCAGCGGAAGGTCGCCCTCCCCGAACAACCGCACCGCACTTTTTGGCGGGAAGCGGTGCCGCAACACGGTCACACGTCCATCAGCCTCCGGCGCTATGAACACATCGTCAGCATCCTGGTAAAATGCAATGTTGTATTTTGCACGCTGATAGGCCATGAAATCCCGATAGTGGTCAAGATGCTCCTCAAACAGGTTCAGCAAGACCGCAATGTGCGGGCTGTAGCGGACAAATTCCAGTTGGTGGCAGGAGAGCTCCAGCACCACTGTGGCGGAAGGTGTCATCTGGGGAATCAGTTCGAAAAACGGCAGCCCTATGTTGCCGCCGAACAGAGTCTCATGGCCGCTCTCCCGCAAAAGATGGTGTATGAGCGAGGCGGTCGTGCTTTTCCCCTTGGTGCCGGTCACGCCGATGCACTGCTTGCGGAACATCCGCAGGAACAAATCGGTTTGGGAGGTAAGCCAAACCTTGTCAAACAACGGCATGACATCCTTCAGGCAGATGCCCGGGGACTGCAGCACCACGTCAAACTGAGGCACAGACTGCATGTAGTCAGGACCCAACAGACATTTTTCCGGCGGCAGCAGTGCAGAAAGTTTTTCCACCACCACAGGATTGGCGTCCGCAACCGAAATGTCGGCATCGGGCAGGCAGCGGTGGAGAAAGCGCAGGCTGGAAGCCCCCTCCCGGCCATACCCAAGAATCAGAATTTTTTTCCCGGCCAAAGCCGCCGCAAGGCGGCTTACAGGTTCCGGATACAGGTTTTCCCCCATTTTACATGATAATTTGCCTGCTATAACTTACATTTGTCCCTTTTTAGTATGGAAGAGGGAATAATTTTACAAAAAAAGCGGAGCACCCATTTTTCATATTGCTTTTTTTTCTATCTTTGCAGTTTAAGTTATTTATATATATCATATTTAATATGAGTGATTTGGAAAACAAAAACGGGACAAATGCAGCCTATACCGCGGACAACATCCAGGTGTTGGAGGGATTGGAGGCGGTACGCAAACGCCCGGCCATGTATATCGGGGACATCAGCGAACGCGGACTGCACCATCTGGTGTATGAAGTGGTGGACAATTCCATTGACGAGGCGCTGGCCGGATACTGCAACCACATTGACGTGACCATTCATGAGGACAATTCCGTTTCCGTGCTGGACAACGGGCGGGGCATCCCGACCGACATGCATGAAAAGGAAAAACGCTCCGCCCTGGAGGTTGTGCTGACCGTTCTGCATGCCGGAGGCAAGTTCGACAAAGGTTCCTACAAGGTCTCCGGAGGATTGCACGGTGTCGGCGTATCCTGCGTCAACGCCCTTTCCAAAAGCCTGACCGTGGAGGTGTACCGCGATGGCAAGACCTTCCATCAGGAATATGCCTATGGAAAGCCTCTGGCACCGGTTCAGGCCATCGGCCCCTCCGACAGGCACGGCACCTACATACGTTTCCAACCCGACGACAGCATTTTCACCGTCACAAAATATGATTACGCCACCCTTGCCGCACGCATGCGCGAACTGGCCTTCCTGAACAAGGGCATCACCCTAACCATCACCGACCGGCGGAACCCGGACGAGCATGGCGCCTTCCCAATTGAGACCTTCCATTCCGAAAAAGGGCTGATTGACTTTATCAACTATCTGGATGACAACCGTAACCGTCTGACAGGGGATCCCATTTACATTGAAGGTGAAAAATCGGGCGTGCCGATTGAGATTGCAATGCAGTACAACGACTCCTATTCGGAGAACCTGCATTCCTACGTCAACAACATCAACACCCACGAGGGCGGCACCCATCTTTCCGGATTCCGCCGCGGACTGACCCGCACCCTGAAAAAATATGCAGAGGACAACAAACTGCTGGAAAAACTGGACAAGCAGAAAATCGAAATCAACGGCGATGACTTCCGTGAAGGGCTTACAGCCGTCATTTCGGTCAAGGTGGCCGAGCCGCAGTTTGAGGGGCAGACCAAGACAAAGCTGGGCAACAGCGAGGTGGAGGGCATCGTCAGCCAGATGGTGGCCGAAAGCCTGACCAACTATCTGGAGGAGCATCCGAAAGAGGCAAAAAACATTGTGGACAAGGTGGCGCTGGCGGCACAAGCCAGACACGCCGCACGCAAGGCGCGCGAACTGGTGCAGCGGAAAAGCGTGCTTGGCGGTTCCGGACTGCCCGGCAAGCTGGCCGACTGCTCCGACAAGGATCCCGAACGCTGCGAACTGTTCCTGGTTGAGGGAGATTCCGCAGGCGGCACCGCCAAACAGGGGCGGGACAACCGCACCCAAGCCATCCTTCCGCTTCGCGGAAAGATTCTGAATGTGGAGAAAGCACTTCAGCACAGGGCATTTGAAAGCGAAGAAATCAAGAACATCTACACCGCCCTGGGTGTCACCATCGGCACGGAGGAGGACAGCAAGGCGCTTAACCTCTCCAAACTGCGTTACCACAAGGTCATCATAATGACCGATGCCGATGTGGACGGCTCCCATATCGCGACCCTGCTGCTTACCTTCTTTTTCCGCTACATGCGCGAACTGATTGAAAACGGCCATGTCTACATCGCCACGCCTCCCCTATACCTTATTAAAAAGGGGAACGAACACAATTACTGTTGGACGGAGGAGGAGCGCATCAGTATCCTGACCAAGTATCAGGAGATGGGCAAGGATAAGAACATCAATGTACAACGTTACAAAGGTCTGGGCGAAATGAACGATGACCAGTTATGGGAGACTACCATGGATCCGAAAAGGCGTATGCTGCGCCAGGTCACCCTTGACAACGCCGCCGAAGCCGACCACACCTTCTCCATGCTGATGGGCGATGATGTCGGACCCAGGAGGGAGTTCATCGAACGGAACGCCAAATACGCACAGATAGACGCATAAATCATACACCTGAAATAAAAATTAAAAAAAAAAAATAAAAAAGCCATTTCATATATGGGGAATTAGTATCTTTGCAGCGCATTTTTAGTGTAAGGTATACAGGGTTGGAATGACCCTGTAAACCGATGTAATTAATTAAGAATTAAAGTGTAGTATATATGAAAAACTATTTACATCATTTGTTGGGAATTGCAGTATTAACTGCCATTTTCTGCACTCAGGTCTCCGCGCAAGCACTGAAAGCGGACACTATTTTTCTGAAAAACACCATTTGCAGTGCATCGTTACCCTATGTTTATGCCGGACATAACCTATTCAAGGCGGATTATTACAAATTTGTGTTTAAGGGGTACAAAAATCAGGATTCAATCTGCTTTTTAACGCTGAATGTGGTGAATAACCCCAAGAAAACTGTCCGTATCGGTGCATGTGAGGATGTGCTCCCCACCAAAGGAGTGACATACAACGGCATCACCTACTACAAGCCCGGAGCATATCAGGACACGGTCCGTTCAAAGAGCGGCGGCTGTGACACGGTTGTCACAGTGTTGGTGGACAGCTACTTCTCCTATAAGGACACCGTCTACAGAACCTATTGCGACGGTGAAAAGGTGAATGGGGTGACCTACACCTATACCAATGGCAAGCCCTATCTGGCCAGCACGGGCAAATACAAGACCTACGCCTGCCAGTGCGACAGCATCGTCTACACCTACGTAACCGTGAACAAGGCCTACCACATCAACGACGGGAATGTGACTGTTTGCG
>DBYD01000024.1:30668-67070 GCA_002309855.1 Bacteroidales bacterium UBA1195 | reverse complement strand
ATTCACCAAAGTTGAATTGGCAAAGTTTATCAATGCTTATCAAGAAATTGTTGGCGGTTATAATAAGATTATCATTGGTCCTAATTCTGTTGTAAGAGGCAACGAAAAAAACTACGCTAAATTCATTAACAATAATTTGCCCGATGTCAAGAAGATCAACAATGTCTATTTTGAAGATGCTGTTGCCAAAGCCATTCTTTTCAAGACGGCAGAAAAACGCTATGGAACCAGAAAGAACGACTATTGTATTGGTGAACTTCGTCAGGTAGCCGTACCATATACAATTTCACTAATTAGTTATCTTACAGGCAATAAACTTGATTTGTATAAAATATGGAAAAACCAGTGTCTTTCCGATGCGTTGTCAGATTTTATTTATGATTTGATGAAACAAGTCAATGACTTTATCATTGACAAATCGCCAATCACCCATTATATCGAGTGGGCAAAGAAAGACGAATGTTGGGAAAAGGTTAAACAACATGAGTGGAATTTCAATATCGAAGAAATCAAGTCAGATTTGATTGACGAAAATAATCCACCAAAACGAAAAATCCTTACCGATGATGAAGGTTCAGAGGAAGAAGAAAAACATAAAGAGAATCTTCTACGAAGCATCCCTTTTGCTTTGTGGAAAAAGATTGGCGAATGGGGTAAAGACGCTGGTTTCTTCGACCTCTCAAAACAAGGTTGGGCAAGTGATGTGGCTTTTATTGTAAAGAATAACCGTCCATTTAGCAGCCGAGATAAAAGCCATGCAATGTTGTTGTTTGAACTAGTATGCAAACACAACCTTGAGCTTTTGGAAGAAGCAGATGCTATTGTTGAAGCTGAATGTGATAGCAAAATCATAAATAAATCTTCAAATCCTTTGTCAGGAGAAATTACATTTGATCTGATTCAGCGCATGGTAGATTGGGATAGACGAAAACGAATATTAGAAGATTGGAAGTGGAAAGTTATGGATGATGTTGTTCAAGGTCGTAAACCACTTACTGACAAAATGAAATATGCTTTCTACTTCAATTTAGAAAAGTTGAAAAAGAATGGATTTGAATAATGATCGCCTCTCTATGCCCCACCTCCTCTACAAACCCCAAGGTACCTGCTCGCAGCTGATTGATGTGACCGTTGATGACGATGGCATCATCCGGCAGGTCTTTTTTTATGGCGGATGCCACGGGAATCTGCAAGGCATCTGCCGTTTGGTGACAGGCCAGAAGATTGACGACGTGATTAACAAACTTGATGGAATCCGTTGCGGGGATAAACCTACGTCTTGTCCCGACCAGCTCTGTCGGGCGTTGGAAAAAATGAAACAAATTTCACATACTCAAAATAACTAACCACTATGCAAAACATTAGCTATCATCTAACTCATATTAGTGAAAGCGGAGAGGTGCAATTGTCCGAGTCAATTCGAAAAATTCGAATTCCTTCGGACAATTGCGACGACCAGGGTGCCATAATGTATAATTTGGATGCCATTATTGCCGTCGGTTACCGTGTTCGACAAATTCCTTGCAAATATCAAATAACCCCCCATGCCTGACCGTCTCACACCTGAGCAGCGTCACCGCTGCATGTCACGGATCCGCAGCCGCAACACCAAACCGGAACTGAAGGTGCGGCGATGGTTGTGGCAGCACGGGTACCGCTACCGCCTGAATGTGAAATCGGTGCCGGGCAGCCCTGACATTGTGATGCGGCGGTATAGGACGGCGATTTTTGTGAACGGTTGTTTCTGGCACGGACACAACGTTGTTTTCCCGGATGTAGAGACGTGGCGCGAATTCCCGGTTGTAGAGACGCAAAATTTTGCGTCTCTACACGGGAATACGTATCCGGTGGAAAATTCCGATTGTTGCAAAATTCCGAATTCAAACCGCGAATTTTGGGTGAACAAAATCCGACGGAATCAGGAACGGGACCAGCAGAATTACCGCGTTCTGTGGGAAAACGGCTGGCAGGTGATTGTGGTGTGGGAATGCCAGCTGAAACCGAAATGGTTTGAACAGACCATGCTGCGGGTGGAGTTGCTGCTGAACGAAAACCTGCTGAGAATCTATGGATGCAAGCCGTCAGGGTATTACATCTGTAGGGAAGGGGATGTTCCTATGGTTGCGGAGGAGCAGGCGGAATATGGGGGTAGGAGGTAGCCTGTATTTTACGCAAACAGGTAATCCCTTACAATAATCCGGATGCCGAAGAAGTAGTTTGGCGTGAAATAGCGCGTTTCGCCGAGGTGAAGCCTGCAGTATTGCAGCTGCCCGAAGGGTTCCAACGCCGCCCAGTTGTTTATCTTCAGGTGGATTCCGCCTCCTGCGGTCAGACCGAACCCGACTCCGCCCAACATGGGGTCAATGACGGTTTGGTAAATTGTGGGATCGTAGTTTGCCCCACCATAGTAATCTATCATTGTGAAGGATTTACCTTCAACAACAAGGTCTGCATCCTCCACCTTCACGCTGTTGAGCTGGAGGGCTGTCTCAACAAACCAGCTGAAGATGTTCTCCGACTCCTCCAAATAGCGGATGCCTACCTCCAAAAAACTCCGTCTTTCATTACCGATTATGGGATAGTTAAGATAATCGGCGGTCTGGTTGCCGATGACTCCTTTGTTATAGCCGAAAACCGCTGTGCCGTGTGTATGCAACTTCACCTGACCTACGGTGCCTGTCACTGATATGGTGGGGGTGATGCGGTAGGCGAACCCCACACCGATTCCAAAACTCCAGTCGTAGTGCATCCGGGCTGGAATCTCCTCCAGATGCACCCCTTTGCTGTCCAGGATAACCCCGCTGTTTTCGGCAACAAGCCGGTCAATCTCCTGTTTGAGGATGCTGTTGCCCAAAATCCGGCCGATGCGTATATCGTTGTTGCCTCCGTTGTAGTAGGTGGCGTTTTTGCTGTTCCCCTTGTACATGCCGCCGTTGAAAAAGAAATCAAACCCCTTGTAGGATTGTCCGTGAATGTCCTGGGCAAGCAGGCAGCAGGCAATTGCGATGATCAGGTGTAAATGTTTCATTAGCGAATTGGTTAAAACAAAAACGCCCGATATCTATCGGACGTTTTTGTCATGTTTTATGTTCGGTTATTTGCCCAGTGTCCTGACCAGTGTCACGCTGCCGTTGAGCACAATGTCTCCGCTCTCGGACATCGGGCGCGCTTTAAGCACCCAGTAGTAGACACCTTCGGCGGCATCGGCGCCCATTGCGGTCTTGCCGTTCCACCAGAATTCAGGATCATCGTAGTTGGGGCATTCCTTGTTTCCGCCCTGGACATCCTCGCAGGCACGGCGCCATACTCTTTCACCCCAGCGGTTATAGATTATCATCTCCAGGAAGAGGAAGTAGCCGCCGTCTTCGGATGGGGCGAAGACATCATTGATGCCGTCCCCGTTCGGTGAGAAGATGTTCGGGAACTTCAGGCTCTCCAGAATCAGAATCTGATGGGTGACGGTATCCATGCAACCGTATTCGTCGGTGATGGTCAGGGTGACATCCACATAGCCTGAAGTGGTGGTGTAGGCATGGGTGATGTCTCCAACTGTTTGCGGGCTGGTGACGCTGTCTTTCTTGTCATCTCCGAATTCCCACAGCCACTTGACCAGTTTGCCGTTGTTGGGTGTCACTGTGCTCAAGTCCTTGTAGTATGCGGTTGCGCGTGCAGCAATACCGTTGACAGCATCCGTAAGGTCGGTTCCGTTCTCATCCGCAATGGAGAAGTCGGCCACAGGCGGTATCCATGCGTTGATCATCACGGTGTCATAATAGGTCTTGACGCAATTTTCAGGCGTGAATGTCACCTTCATCTCATACGGGTATACACCGGTCAGGTCGAAATGTCGGGTGATTGGGTTGCCGGTTCCGGTAACACCATCGCTGAAGGACCAGTCAAACTGCACCTCTTCACCGTTCAGATTGTTTGCGGTGAAATCCACATCCAGTTCCACGCATGCGGAGGTGTCCCCATGGGTGAAGTAGATATCTGGGAATTCCATAACCTTGATCTGCCGTGTGGTGGATTTGTAGCAGGTTTTGGCACGCGCCCACAGGTTGACATTGAAGGTTCCTGCGGAATCATATTGCGTGGTGCCATCGAAATTGACGGAGTCGAAGGTGTTGTTGCCGAACGACCAGTAGAGTGAGTCTATATTAATCAGGTCGTGTGGCTTAAGGTTGTCATGTAAGGTGTCTGTAAGATTTTTGAATGTGACAGGCACACCTTTGCAATAGAGATCCTTTATCTCGAACCACGGGTTGAGGTCAATGACCCATACAGTATCCGGACTCATGAAGTTCCTTCTGCAGTTCACTTTTTGTGTGGTTCCGTTAGAATCCTTATAGGTTACCCATTTGCTCAGCTGGATGACCGGAATGAAGCGGCCTGCAGTCTGGTATGTGTGACGCAAAGGCATCTGCATACCGGTTGGGGTGGTGATGATACGCTTGTTACCGTCTCCAGGGTAAAGAATCAGTGTGTCGGCATTGGTGACCTTGAACTTGAACTGTACGGCGAACGGAGCGCATCCGGAAAGGGTGTCCATGGTCATCTCACCATAAGGACCGTCCACCTGCACATACTTGGCCTTGAGATTGGTGTCGGTGCAGCCGTAGTCATCGGTAACCACCAGGGTTACGTCAAATTTGCCGGCGTAGGAATAGATATGGGTTGGGTTCTGTAATGTTGAATAGGCAGTGTCCAGTTTGTCCTCAAGGAACCATTCCCATTTTTCAATGTAGGTCACACCGTATGATGTGCTCACGTAGGATTTGTCCACAAAAGGTGCCTGCAGCTCCGGACAGGCGGCGATGTGGTTGGGGGAGGAGAACTCCGCCATCGGTTTCCGGATCAGGATGGAGTCCACGAAAACGCTGGTGCATCCGCTGACGGTATCCTTGACAATCAGTTTGATGGTGACGAAACGTGTCGAATCCACGTCAAACGATGCGACGGCACTCTTTGTGTATTGTCGCCGCTTGGTGTTATACAGCATTTTCCCGTAGTTGAAATCCCATTCATAACTCAGAGTACGTGAGGTGGGATAGGTGCTGACATTGCTTCGGAATGCCACCTGCGTCTTGTTACACGCCTCCTGCTTGCCGCTGGTCAGTGTCCATGTCGCATTGATGGACGAGATGGAAATCTTCTTTTGGAAGGTCTTTGTACTGTCGCAGTTCTTTTCGTTTGTAACTTTCAGTGACACATCGAAGGTTCCACCTGCGTTATAGAGGAAGAACGGATCTTTCGCCGTGTCCGTCCGTCCTCCGGAACTCCAGAGGTATTTGATGATTTCGTAATCCTCAAACGGCTCTTCGGTAAAGCTGGCGTCAAAGAACTGGATGGAGTCTCCGGCGCAACCCTTGTTCGGCACTGTCACGTTCGGGATACTTCTCGGGTTGATGACCAGACGCAGGGTGTCCAAACGGTTCTCCATAGGAGGCGGAGTCGGCCATGTAAGGGTGTCAAGCACGTACTTGGTGTCAGCAAGTCCCACATATACACCTCCGGAGCCGCAGCCTAACTGGCAGGTGTCTATTAAATATATGTAGTAGATGCCATATTCGTCAAACTTATGCCGGTATGGATGCGCCAAGTTTCGTATGTGTATCTCCCCGTTGGGCATCGTATCCAATTTATGGGTGAAATTGGGGAATCTGCCCTGCAGCGGAACTAAAGTGTTCCGGATGCTGTCCACGATGGTGACACCCCAGAAAATAAGCTGGGTGTTGCTGATGGTGGAGTCCCAGAGCAGAACCTGGTCCTTCTGGCAGAGCTCCTTCATGGTGGTGGAGTCGGTGTTGGTGGCCACAAGGTTCATCTTTGCCACAGAAATGTAGATGTCCTGTGTCGCGGAGTCCTCGCAGTAGCCGCAGGGGTTGAAATTGGCGCTGGTTGAGTCGGTGTCGTTGTTATACACCCAAAGTCGGATTATCACGCCTGTGTTGTAGGCACTGTATTGTTCATGCCCTTTCAGAGGATAGGCGCGGTAAAGGTATGGGCCGTCGCCGTAGTAGTGGGTCGGGTTCTGCCGCATGCTGGTGTCACCAGCCCACCATGTTCCGTCTTTGGCCAGGCTGTCGTTGCCGAAATGCCAAAGCCATCCGGTCGGACTCTTACTTCCGTCCACACATGTGATAGTTGGGTAGTCGCAATAGTAGGGTGGTTGCTGTGTCATCGGGTTGGGCATCGGGTATTGGATTTTGGCCGCAGGCGGACAGATGTATCCGATGTTGTTTGTGTCCGGTCCAGATCCTGTGCATTGGTTATGGCTGGGGGAAAGTGACCATGCCACCGGTCCTACCGATCCGAATGATTTTCCGCTTAATGTTGTTTTCTTGCCGTTTGCTATGGGATTGCCCATCGGGTCTAACCAACTCCATGAATTGGCGTAGCATCCGGCGCATGGGATGGTGTCAAAGCCGACAAACTTCCCGCCACGGAACACCGAGTCGAGGCACATGGAGTCCAAAGCCTCCACTTGGATTTGGAAGTCGTTGATACATTTGGTTCCCGGGTCGGTGAATTTCCATACGTTAATCGGTTTCATACCAACCGGTATGTTCTGGATGAAGACATAGAATGTGCATCCCTGCTCGTTGGTCATTTTAAGGTATACCTGGAAAATGCCGGTATCCTTGTACACATGCTGGCCCACCATGGTGTCTTTGGTGTCGGTGGTGTCGGTGCCGTCACCCCAAATCCATGCGTAGTTTGTGATGGGGGATGAGGTGACCAGTGAGTCCGGAATGGAGTAGACGGCCACTTCATGCGGGGCGCATCCTCCAGGAGGCATGGGCGGTGCCGGGTTCAGCATGGCTCCTACCGTCTTGATCGGATAGATGTCAACTTGTTGCTTGATCGGTTTCAGCACGCAGCCGTAGGGGGTGATGATGTAGGCCGTCGCAACCCATCTGCCAAAGGCGTTGTATACATGTGTTACGGAGTCGCCCTTCATGTTGGCGCCATCGCCGAAGTTCCAGACTGTGCTTCCTTTTTTCAGGTCAATGGCATTGCTGTCGTATTGGGTCCTGTCAATAAATATGATGCTTGCCGCAGGATTGCAATGGTCGGTGTCACGCACCTCGATGGCACCCTCAATCTCTTCAAACACCCAGATGAAGTCCTTGATGCATGTGGTGTCGCTGCACCCGAGGGTGGAGGTGGTGGACATGCAGATGGAATATTTTCCCTTCTCCTTGAATTCTGGTGAGAAGATGCTACCCATCGCCTCCGAAACCAGCTCGTTGTTTTCATCGTAGATTTTCCAGCTGTAGCGGGTGCCACCTTTGCCGGTGAAGGTTGTCTTTCCGGGAACGGAGCAGACCACAGTGTCAGTCACGGTGAATTCGGCCTTGAAGAGGTTGACGGAAATATAGCTTGGCTTCTTTATACTGTCCGCGCATCCGTTGGTGCCCACCACAATAAGCATGATGTCATGGTCGCCATACGCGAAGGTTTCAGAAGGGTTGTTTCCTGTGCCAGTCTTACCGTCATCGAAATCCCACTTGAGCGAGGCGATGCTGCCGGTGGAGGTGCTTGTGAAGGAGACCTGTTTGGTCGCGCTCGGATCTTTGATGCAGAAAATGGAATCACTGGCGGTGAAACTCGCTTTCGGCTTTATTTTCACATAAATGGTTTTGCTGACAGAGTCTATGGAGACGCAGCCCATGGTGTCTGTCACACGGAGCACCGGCCTGTAGGTGCCGGAGTTGGCGTATGCATGTGAGGGCTTGGAACTGGTACTCATTCCACCGTCCTTGAAATCCCACAGGATGCTCTGAATACTGCCCGGATTGGAAATTGTTTCAGAGAAATTGACAATTTCGCCGGGACAGACGGAATCCGGTGCGGCGGTGAAACTGATCTGCGGCCCTGCGGACACTTTGATCATGTTGCTGATTGTGGTGTCCTTTTCCGTATTGTCCTGAAATCTCACCTTCAGTTTGATGGAGTATGTCCCCGCATTGTAGAAGGTGTGCGAGGGATCCATCACGTAACTGGTTGGGGTGCCGTCCCCAAAATCCCATTCCTGATAAATCACGTTGGCTGAAGTGCAGGTGAAGTCCACAATCAGCGGGACGCAACCCGTTCTGACGCTTGCCTTAAATGTGACAGCTTGTCCATGGACAAAACTTCCGATGCAAAGCAGCAGGCTGATGATAAATAGTCGCTTCATACTCTTTTTGGTTTTATGTTAGTTGAATGCTTTTTTTTATACAATTCCTTTATTATTTTGATAGACGTTGAATGTCATCCAAACGCTACCTGTTTCCGTCAATTTTTTTTATTATTTTTCCGGTGTCACATTTTTATTCTTCAAAATCACGTCATGAGCACCTCCTTCGATGATGCTGACGGAGGATACTAAGGTCAGTTTGGCTTTCTGTTGCAGCTCCGGAATGGTCAGTGCCCCGCAGTTGCACATGGTTGACCGCACCTTGCTAAGTGTGATGCCGACATTGTCGTGCAGGCTTCCCGCATACGGCACGTAGGAGTCCACCCCCTCCTCAAAGGAGAGCTTGGCGCTGCCGCCAAGGTCGTAACGCTGCCAGTTTCGGGCGCGTGCGGAGCCCTCGCCCCAGTATTCCTTCATGTAGCTGCCGTTGATGATAACCTTGTTGGTCGGGCTTTCGTCAAAACGGGAGAAGTAGCGTCCCAGCATGCAGAAGTCGCTGCCCATTGCCAGGGCAAGTGTCACATGGTAGTCGTGTACGATGCCTCCGTCGGAGCAGATTGGCACATAGACACCTGTTTCGCGGAAGTATTCGTCACGGGCTTTGGCCACCTCAATGACCGCCGTCGCCTGTCCGCGGCCTATGCCCTTGGTCTCCCTTGTGATGCAGATGGAGCCTCCGCCTATGCCAACTTTGACGAAATCGGCTCCGGCATCCGCCAGAAAACGGAACCCGTCGGCATCGACAATGTTGCCCGCGCCAATTTTCACGGTGTCACCGTATTTTTCGCGGACAAAGGCGATTGTCTGTTTCTGCCATTCGGAGTATCCCTCGGAGGAGTCGATGCAGAGGATGTCGGCACCGGCCTCCACAAGTGCGGGGATGCGCTGCTCATAATCGCGTGTGTTCACACCCGCACCCACCATGTAGCGCTTGTGGCTGTCCAGCAGCTCCAGCGGACACTCCTGATGCGACTCGTAGTCCTTGCGGAACACGAAGGCCACCAGATGCTTCTCATTGTCCAGAATCGGAAGCGTGTTCAACTTGTGCTTCCAGATTATATCGTTGGCTTCGGAAAGGGTCACCCCCTCCTCCGCATAGATGATTTGCTCAATCGGAGTCATGAAGTCGGAAACCGGTGTTTCCGGATCCATGTGGTTCACGCGATAGTCGCGGCTGGTGACAATGCCGATCAGTTTGCCGTTTGCGGTGCCGTCGTCAGTTATTGCGACAGTGGAGTGTCCGGTCCTTTTTTCCAGATTAATGATATCGTTCAGGGTCTGGTTGGGGCGGAGGTTTGAGTCGCTGCTGACAAAGCCCGCCTTGTGGTTTTTCACGCGGCGCACCATTTCCGCTTGGCTTTCGATACTTTGTGAGACAAATATAAAGGAAATGCCACCCTCTTTGGCGAGAGCCACCGCCATTTTGTCGTCCGAAACGGACTGCATGATGGCGGAGACCAGAGGAATGTTCATCGTGATGGCCGGTTTCTCCCCTTTTCTGAACCGAGTGATGGGAGTCTTCAGGCTTGCGTTGGCCGGAATGCATTGGGAAGAGGAGTATCCTGGTACCAGCAAATACTCACTGAATGTGTGAGATACCTCATCGTAGAAATGTGCCATAACGTACGTCCTTTAAACTATATGATAGAATAATCCTAACCTAAATTATCAAAACACAAAAGTAACAAGAAATCCAATACGAAGCGGAAGTATCCGGAATTTTTTTTCACATTATTTTGTGCATCTTTTGCCGATGCGGCACAACATTCCGATGTTTTTCACGTTATACAATGCAAATTTTATTCGGTTTTGATAGGCTATGAGGATGAAACTGTTTGTTAAAATATTGTCGCTGTTTTGTTTGCTTGCATTCTGCCACATTGCGGAGGCGCAGATGCAATGGAAAACTGTGGCGGTCGGGGATTCCGGCAGCGTCACGCTGCAATGGCATTGGGTTGCACCTCCCTCCGGAAGCAGCCTTGTGCTCTATTATGCCACCCGGCCGGCTGGCCCATATGTGCCGGTGGACACGCTGGCGGTTTCCGACACTGTCTGTGTCCATCGCAACGCCAATGCTGCGGCGGGGGTGCGCTATTATTTCTTCGTTTCAGGCAGTTGGAAATACGATACGGTCGTCACGCTGTACATGGGCATGGAGAATATCGGCGGCGGGGTGGCGAACCTTGCATGGAACAGGCCGACACTCCAAATGACCAACGATGTGCCGACCTACACGTTATACCGGAGGGGCTTTGGAAGGGACTCTGTGCGTGTTACAGGATATTCCTATCGCGACACGGTGACTGTTTGTGGGGATACTCTTGAATATGTGCTTGTGCTGGATTTGCCAAAGTCGGCCGGAAATCCTTGTATACGGTATATTTCGCCTGTCTGTCGGGATTACTTTTCCGATTTCACCGCTCCGGACACCGCCCGTCTGGACAGCGTGAGCCTGCGTCCGGAGAGCCGTTGCTGCGAAATAGGATGGCAGCCATCCAAATCAAAGGATGTGTTCGGATACATTGTATATATTTATGAAGATGGGATCTGGAAGGTGATGGACACGCTGCACGGCGCGTCGAACACCTTTTATGCGGACACGCTTCATGCTGACGGCAGTGTGCATGAATACCGGATTGCCTCCCTGGACACCTGCAGGAATGCCAGTCCGTTGGGCGAAATCCACCATACCATGGTGTTGTCTGCCACACCGAACAAGTGCGACAGCGCCGTCAGTTTGTCATGGAATGCCTATGCGCACATGCCGGGCGGTGCCGCCTCTTTCGAGGTCTTTGCGCGTAGCGGGAAGGATGGTTTCCAATGTATCGGATCCGGAGGGAAAGGCTCCTCGTTCCGGTGTGAAGGTCTTGATGTGATGCGCCCGTATACTTTTTATGTGCGTGTCTGGAACGCTGACCGGAGCATATCGGCCACCTCCTCAACGGTGGATGTGGATTTTCACCGCAAACCCGGTAGTGGTGTCGCACTGCTCCGCTCGGTAAGTGTGACAGAAGATAATGATATTCTGGTGACCGCCCATGTGCCTGACACGGCCGATTACCGCTCCCTGGTGCTTTGCCGCCATCTGGAACCGGACGGTCCGGCGGTCTGGTCGGACACTCTGGCAAAATGCAGCGGAAACTGCTCATGGCGGCAGCGGGGGCTGGATGTGCAGCAGCCGCATTACTATACTGTTTCACTGACGGACGAGTGCAATATGGCCTTTTATGTATCTGAGCCGGTGGCAAACATAGTGCTGCACATGGATATGGATGTTGAAGCCAACCGGCTGTCATGGAGTTCATACGATGGTTTCCGGGCTTTGCCTGACAGCTATCGCGTGTATAGGAGGGCTGGGACGCTTTCACCGTTCGCACTTTTGGACGACCGTCCGTTCCCCCTGCGCGGTTATGACGATCCGTTGCAGGATTTGCCGTCGGGGAATGAGATTGCCTACAGGGTCTCGGCGGTCGGGCATGTGAAGGGTCTTCCCGATACGGTTGAATGCTTCTCCAACACTGTGGTTATGGAGGATGAGCCTGCCATCTACATCCCCAACAGTTTTATCCCTGAAAGTGACATAGAGGAGAACCGTGTATTCCGCCCTGTGCTCCATTCGGTTCCGGCACCGGAATACCTGCTGACCATCTTCGACCGCTGGGGGCAGGTGGTATTTGAGACCCGTAATCCGGAGGAGGGCTGGGACGGCCTCATCAAGGGGCTTCCCGCCAGGATGGGGGTTTATGTGTTCCAGTTAAGTTTCCGTATGAAAAACAACAAATTGTATACCCGCAGGGGAATGGTGAACCTGATTCGTTGATTATGAAGAGGAGTTATATCTTTTATGTAATGCTTATGTCGTGCCTGACGCTGTCGCTAAAGGCACAGTCTGATATCGCTGTCGGACAGTGGAAAACCTATTTTTCGTATGCTGAGAGCATTGATCTGCTGCAGGCTGACGGTGAGATTGTGGTGGCGACCCCAAACACGCTTTATGTGCTGGCACTCTCGGACGGCCTTTGCCGTCGGGTTGGGGTGACCGAAGGGCTTTCTGATGTGGGTGTCTCGCATATCCATTGGAATGAGAAAACCAGATCCGTACTCGTATGCTATACCAATTCAAATATAGACATTTATTATGGGAGCGGGGTTTTCAACATCCGCGACCTGTACGAGAAACAGATTTCCGGTGACAAGACAATCTACCAGGCCTGTGTGTCCGGCAATGTGGCCTATCTGGCCTGTGGTTTCGGAGTGATGGTGTTGGATATGGCCAAGCGCTATGTGCAGGAAACTTGGTTTTTCCAATATAATGGCCGCACACTGGCTGTAAAGGATGTGGCCGTGAAGGGAGATACCGTATGGGCTGCCACGGCTGATGGAATATATTATAATACATTGGGAAACCGACGTATAGCCCAGTTCTCCACTTGGTTGAAAATGGAGGGGCACGGACTGCCCGATTCCATGGATGTGAACCGGTTGGTTGTGTATGACGATGCGCTGTATGCCTTGCGGGGCGCTTCGGTGTGGCATGACACGGTGTGGGAATCTGACAGCACATTCCATGAGGATGTTGTCCCACGCCAAAACTCCATATATGTTTATCGTAACGGGCGTTGGTGTCTGGATTCCATTTTCGGATATGAGGAGGTTCGGAACATTGCGGTTTCCAACGGCTGTCTGATGGTCACCTATTGGAACAAGGCGGTCGCCTACCGGATGTCAGCGGATGGAAGGATGGTTGCGGTGGGTGCCTTCGGCTCTCCACAGCCGCGCAATTCCCTTTATGGTGATGACGGTTACCTATGGATTGCCGATAAGGAAAAGGGATTGGTTCGCCAATTGTGGACGGATGAGCCGGCCTATTACACACCGGAGGGGCCGATTACGGACGGGGTGTGGGCTATGGAT
The DNA here is from genome assembly GCA_002309855.1 of Bacteroidales bacterium UBA1195. GTDB lineage: Bacteria > Bacteroidota > Bacteroidia > Bacteroidales > WCHB1-69 > UBA1195. The sequence continues at coordinate 53,974 of DBYD01000024.1, read as the reverse complement.
GCCAACTGCTGTGCATTGGCTGTGGTGCATGGCTCCCCTCATGATGGTTGGACCCCCAATTGGTCCCATATCCAGTTGAGTGTCTATAACGGTCAGCGGTGGAGCAACAGCTATGTGGATGTCTCTTATCGGGATGCCATGGATGTGCTTTTCCCTTCGGCTGATCCTTCCGAATGTTACATAACCTCTTATTTGCATGGTCTGCTCTGCCTGAAAGATGGCGTTGTGCGGCAGGTGTACGATTCCACAAATTCCACTCTGGAACCCTATTACGGCCATGTGCGTTGCGGGAAGATGGCCATGGATTCCAACGGTAACCTTTGGGTCCTGAACCCTTTGGCCGTCCATCCGCTCTCGGTGCGCACCCCAAAAGGGGAGTGGGCCGCATTGAACACCGGTGCCATTTCGGGAACCATTGTGGGCGATCTGATGGTTGACCGCCGGGGCTGGATCTGGATAAGCGGCAATAGGGAGAAAACCCTGATGATTCTGAATCCCAATGGTACGCCTACGGTGACTTCTGATGACCAGCTGGTGCAGCTGAACACCTCACTGACAGAGGAGACGGGTGCCTTCACATATATATATTCTATTGTTGAGGACAAGAATGGCCAGGTATGGCTTGGCACCGACCGTGGCATCAAGATTTATTATTCCCCTTCGCGGCTGTTTGCCTATCCCTCCACGCTGCCCTATGCGCCCCGTGTAATGATGGACAGTCTGGTGGAGTTGCTGCTTTATCATGAGGCTGTCACCTGCATTTGTGTTGATCAGGGCAACCGCAAGTGGGTCGGAACAGATAATGCCGGCCTTTTCCTGCTGTCGGAGGATGGGGAGCAAGAGCTGCTTCATTTTACTAGTGAAAATAGTCCTTTGATATCCAATAATATACGTTCAATTGCCGTTCTTGGAAGCACGGGCGAGGTGTTTGTCGGTACCGATTGCGGTTTGGAGTCGTTCCGCTATACAGCCACCGATCCGGCGGATGATTATGCGCAGTTGAAGGTCTTTCCGAATCCGGTCAGGGAGGATTTCGACGGATATATCAGCATCTGCGGGCTTGTTGATGATTCTGAGGTGAAAATCACCGACACGAAGGGCGGTCTGGTCTACCGGACCCGTTCCAACGGAGGAACGGCGGTGTGGGACGGACGCAGGTTTGACGGCACGCGTGCCGCCACGGGTGTCTATTTTGTGCATGCCACCGACCAGTTCGGGCAGGTGAAAGGAAAAGGTAAAATTTTGTTCATAAAATAACCAACCATTATGAATACCAGAAAAGAGAGGGATTCCATGGGAATAGTGGAGGTGCCTTCGGAAAAATATTGGGGAGCACAGACCCAGCGCTCTCTGCAGAATTTCCAGATAGGGGATGTCAGGATGCCTGTTGCGGTAATACGCCAGCTGGCCAATGTGAAGAAGGCGGCGGCCTGCGCCAATTGTGACGCGGGGGTGCTCTCTGCCGAAAAAAGGGATTTGATTGTGCGGGTGTGTGACGAAATCCTCACCGGCTCTTTGGACAGTCATTTCCCACTGGTGGTCTGGCAGACCGGTTCCGGTACGCAGACCAATATGAATGTGAATGAGGTTATCGCCAACCGGGCGGAAGTGCTGCGTGGCGGCGATCCCGGCATGGGACGGCTGCTTTCTCCGAACGATGATGTCAACAAATCACAGTCCACCAACGATGTGTTCCCTTCGGCCATGAGGATGGCGGCGGCCTGTATGCTTCTGGACCATACATTGCCTGCGTTGGAGTCACTCCAACAGGTTCTGCGGCAGAAGGCGGAAGCGTTCAATGACATCATCAAAATCGGTCGTACGCACACGCAGGATGCCACACCGTTGCGGTTGGGGGATGAGTTTTCAGGATATTCCGCGCAGCTTGCCTGCGGCATCCGTGCACTAAAAAACAGCCTGCCGCATATTATGGAACTGCCAATCGGCGGCACGGCGGTCGGTACCGGGCTGAACACTCCGGATGGATACGACCGCCAATGTGTGGACTATATCAACCGTTTTACTGGCCAAAACTTCACCTTGGCCGGCAATAAGTTTGAGGCTATGTCGTCACACGATGCGGTGGTTGAGGTGTCTGGTGCTTTAAAACAGTTGGCAGTCAGTTTGATGAAGATAGCCAATGATCTGCGACTCTCCGCTTCTGGCCCCCGTTGCGGCATAGGTGAGCTGCTGCTGCCACAGAACGAACCCGGTTCCTCCATAATGCCCGGCAAGGTCAATCCAACCCAATGTGAGGCAATGACCATGGTCTGCGCCCAGATTATCGGTAACGACACCACCATTTCGGTGGCAGGTATGCAGGGCCATTGGCAGCTTAATGTCTTTATGCCTGTGATTGCTTACAACATCCTGCAATCCGCCCAACTGTTGGGAGATGTATGCGGCTCATTCGAAAAGCATTGCGTTGCAGGCATTATGCCTAATGAGGATAGAATCCGCGAAAACCTCACATCATCTCTGATGCTGGTGACGGCTTTGAGTCCGCATATCGGTTACCACCGTTCGGCGGAAATCGCACGTCATGCCTACGAAAGGAACCTGAACCTGAAGGAAGCGGCGTTAGAACTGGGCTATGTGACGGAATCGGAATTTGATGCCTGGGTTTGTCCGGAAAAGATGGTTGGCCGGTAGGCTGTTTCTGCCACTTTGTCACCTTGACGGCCTTGGCAAAGAAATTGCTGTGCCGTGGTGGTCTGAATGAAAACACATAATAATGATGGAAGAAGAAGAGATGAAACCTATGTCCGAACCTGAGGAGGGAGAGGAGAAGAAAGAGATTGAAGAACAGGAAACTGCGAAGAACGTCGTGCCCGAAAAGGAGCGTGGACGCAAGAACCGGAATGCCCGGAAACTTGAGGCCCTGCATCAGGAAAACGACAAGCTCTCTGCGGAAAAAGCGGAGATTCATGACAAATATATCCGGCTCTATTCCGAGTTTGACAACTACAGGCGCCGGACCCAAAAGGAGAAGCTGGACATCATCAAAAATGCCTCCGAAAAAATCATTGTCGGATTGCTTCCGGTGTTGGATGACATGGAGCGTGCCTTGAAATTTGAGACGGCAGGGCAGGATGGGCCTTCCGATTCCGAAAAGGAGGGTATTTCCCTGATTTATCAGAAAATGATGAATTTCTTGAAACAGCAGGGCTTGGAGGAGATTCATGCTGTCGGAGAGCCGTTTGATGTCGATCTGCACGAGGCGGTGACAACTATGCCCGCACCCTCGGAGGAGGAAAAGGGCAAGGTGCTGGATGAGATCCAGAAGGGCTACCGTTTGAACGAGAAGGTGATCCGCTTTTCAAAAGTGGTGATTTACCAATAAGTGGAAGGAGCGGATATGGAGAAAAGGGATTATTACGAAGTTTTGGGTGTTCCGAAAAATGCGGATGCACAGGAGATAAAAAAAGCCTACAGGCAGAAGGCCATCCAATACCATCCGGACAAGAATCCGGGTGACAAGGAGGCTGAGGAGAAGTTCAAGGAGGCTGCCGAGGCTTATGAGGTGTTGAGCAACCAGGAAAAACGGGAGCGTTACGACCGCTTCGGTCATGCAGGTGTCGGCGGCGCGGCTGGCGGCGGTTTCCAGGGCTTTGACATGGGGGACATTTTCTCCCATTTCGGCGACCTGTTCGAAGAGTTCGGCATCGGCGGTTTTTCGCGCGGCGGACGGAGCCGTGGCGGGCAGGCTGTGCAGAAGGGTTCCAACCTCCGTGTGAAGGTGAAACTTACTTTGGAGGAGATTGCCAAGGGGGTGGAGAAAAACATCAAGGTGCAGAAATATGTCCCTTGTCCGCAATGTGGCAGCACAGGCGCCAAGTCGCCGGATGCGATAAAAACCTGTCCTACCTGTCATGGTAGCGGATACACTGTGCGGATGCAGCAGTCGTTGTTCGGCGCGATGCAGATGCAGAGCGAATGCGGCCACTGTCACGGTACCGGCAAGGTCATTACTGACAAGTGCCCGAACTGCAACGGCAACGGCGTGATTCGAGGCGAGGAGGTGATCACCCTCAAGATTCCGGCCGGTGTGGCGGACGGGATGCAGCTGAGCATGAACGGTAAGGGTAATGCTGCTCCCAACAATGGAATTCCGGGCGACCTCTATGTGCTTATAGAGGAGGAGAAGCATCCTCTTTTTGAACGGGATGGCAACAACCTTTATCTGGAGTATGACATCAGTTTCCCGCAGGCGGTGCTGGGTGCGATGGTCGAAATCCCCACAATTGACGGTAAGGCCAGAATCAGGATTGCGCCGGGCACGCAATCCGGCACGCTGCTCAGGCTCAATGGCAAGGGGCTGCCAGGATTGCGCAGTTACCAGCGAGGAGATCTGATTGTAAATGTTAATGTCTGGGTTCCAAAAAATTTGGGCAAGGAGCAGAAACAGCAGGTGGAGCAGTGGCTCTACGCACCGGAGTTCGCCCCTAAGAACGAGCGGCGCACCTCCTTCTTCGAACGGGTGAAGCAGTTCTTCAACTGACTGGAAAAATAATTGTTTGGGATTCACAGTAAGGTGTTAAAAAGTGCCGTTGATTTTTGAAAATCCATCGGTTCTTTTTTGTTATTTTTGCAAAAAAAACAGGTCTACATTTTAAATTGAAACAAGTATATTTTTTAAAATGAAAATCAATTATTTCCGTAAAAAGAGCGCGCTTTTGTCCCGCTCGTTGCGCTGGTTGGCGGTATTGTGCATGTGCGGATGCGCACAGCAATCCTTTGCGGCCGGTGCGGATTCGCAACGCAGTGACCTTACCGTGTATGGCAAGGATTCCATCTCAATTTGTGAGAACGCCCTCCCGTTGCGGTATGGCGACACCACCTTTTTCCCTGGTACGAAAAGTGGCGTGTATGCGATTCGCTTTGTCACCGGACCGAACAGTGACAGCATTGTACGGCTCACGTTGCGGGTGCAGCCCTCCTACAGGGTATATGACACCTTGAAACTTTGCCAGAGTGACCTGCCGTTCCTGTATGGTTCGACGGTGATCAGCACCACTACGCCTGTGGGTACCCATTCACGGGTGCTCTATCTGAAGACGAAGGCAGGGTGCGACAGCGTCATTTTCCTTCAACTGACCGTCTCCGCCTCATATAACAATGAAGTTCGGATGTCAGTTTGTGAGAACGAATTTCCCATCCGTTTCGGTGGCCGGGAGATTACAGCGGCGGGCGTATATGCCATCCCTTTGCAGAGCAAGGACGGTTGTGACAGCACCATCCGGCTGCAGGTTCAGACCAATCCGACCTACAGGCGGTATGATACGGTCCGTATCTGTCCCAGCCAGCTTCCCTATCTGTATAGTGGCAAATGGTATACGGACGGCGGGGATTATATTGTGGAGAACATCTCCAGACTTGGTTGCGACAGCATAACCTTACTGGCATTACAGGTGTACCGTTATCCGGTGGTGAACGACACCCTGCATCTGTGCCAGAGTGCCTTCCCTTATCGTTATGGTTCCACATTAATCATGGAAAAGGGTGATTATGATGTTAAATTGCGCTCCAAGGAGGGTTGTGACAGTATCGTGAAGTTGGCTGTGGTTGCGGAGCAGAGCTACCGTGTGCCGCATTACCTGCATTTGTGCACAAATGACCTGCCCTATGAATATGGTGACCGGAAAATTGTGGACACTGGCTATTATGTGATTGCTCTTCGTAGCATCTACAATTGCGATAGTGTGGTTGACCTTCATGTGACTATAGGTCGTCCGAGTTTCACCGCCTTTGTTGACACCATCTGCTGGGGTGAAACGTACAACAAGCGTGGTTATAAAATTCCGTTTTCCCCCTTTAATGAGTATTACATCATCAATGGTCGCAAACCGGCGGCCAACATGGAGGGATGCGACAGCAATTTCACCATTACGGTGCGGATTATGCCGATGTATGAGAATAACGACTCCCTGTTGGTATGCGATGGGGACCTGCCTCTGACACGTCATGGAAGGGTTTTCTCGGCAGCGGGTAACCACAAGGTTCAGCTTAAGACCATCCATGGTTGCGACAGTATTATCAATTTCTGCCTGCAGACCACCAAAACATACCATTTCACCCGGACGGAGCATTTCTGCGCCGGAACTGTCTATAAGGTGGGTGATTCATCTTTCAATAAAGCTGGCCGTTATCATGTTGCAATGCGTACAAAGGGCGGATGTGACTCGATCATTGACCTGACGCTCATCATGGATGACCGCGCCCCTTACACTCCCGGTCAAATCTATACAAAGAAGGATTTGTACGAGACCGACAAGCACACCTTCTGGATCAGCAGTGTTCCGAACGCCTCTTTCTACCGTTGGAACTATACCAACAAAAACTGGCTGCCGATCGGCTCTACCAACGACTATGTGTTTGCACTGCGCAATCTGCAGGATGGTGATACCGGTACTGTTTCTGTGGTGGCCGGCAATGCCTGCGGGCTTTCCGGTGTTTCACGGGTGCAGGTGCTGGTGCAGGAAACAGCTTTGTCGGAGGCGGAAAGGGATCACAACATCCGGGTTTACCCGAATCCTGCCAATGAGCGTACTGTGCTTGATCTGGACGGCATGGCTGCAGAGGCAGTGGAGCTGCGCGACATGTCCGGTCGACTGCTGCTTGTGCTTCCGGTCATGGACAGCAGGGTGGAGATTCCGTTACAGAGCTACAGTGCGGGCTACTACATTATCCGCATCACGGAGGGTCGTAGCGTGCTGAAGACGCTCCCGCTGATCAAACAATAGTGGTGCAGCCCGCTGTAAAAATAAAAAAATAGGGACGCCATTTGGCGTCCCTATTATAATCTACTCCTTACGAAAAGGAATTGTCTTAATGAAGTAAGAAATTTGTCTAAAAAAAGGAACCGTAAAATAATAGAACATGTTGTTAATACTCTTTTTATTTTTATTTGCGTTGATTATCATCTTTACTGAAAGAAAAATAGAGAAAATCATGCGTGAAAATGGGGTCAATGTATATTCAGAGTATGAGATTCGATATTATAAAGATATGTTTATGTATAACAGGTTCAAAAAATTCATTAGGGAATCAAATTTGTCACCAGCTGAAAAATTTGAATATAACCGATTGTATAAAATCGCGTTAGGATTGAGAATAAGTTTTACGATATTATTTGTTTTTTTGGTAATTCTTGGTCTTATTGAAGGCTTTAAATATCATTCTTAGCAGTAGTGGCGCAGCCCGCTGAATAAAAAAAATATAGGGACGTCATTTGGCGTCCCTATATTTATTATATGGTAGGTGGTGATTAATGCACCACCTGAAGTTTGCGGCTGAGGGTGCCCTTTGCGGTACGGATATTAATGAAATAGATACCCGCAGCAAGCTCGCTTGTCGGAATGGAAAGCGAGGCGGTTTCCTGTGCCGTGATGGAGGTACTGTATACGGTGCGTCCCATCAGGTCGTTCAGGCGGATTTCCGCCTGGCCTTCCGTCTCCTTGGCAAAGGTGATGTTAACCTTAACCTGTCCGTTGGCTGGATTGGGATAAACCTGCATGGTTGTAAGACCGGCCTGGCTCTCCTCAACACCCACATTGATGCCATAGTCAAAAGCCCAGCCTTTGCCTGCGAGGTTGTTATCGCTGCGGAAACGGAGATAAAGACCGCTCTTTTCCAGTTCAATCAGCTTGTCCAACTCAGGAGGGTTGTTCTTGGTGTAGGTGGCCACCACGTAGGTGAGCGATTTGATGATGCTCGGGTTGATCGTGTTGGCTGCCTTGTAGTTGAAGAGGGTCAGCTCATCGCCATCCTCAAGGTCAAACTTGCTGAACTTGATCCACATTGCATTTGCACCTTGCGGCTCGATGCGCCAGTAGCACGCATTGGCGTCCGCATAGTTCTTGCCGTTGCTGCCGTTATCAATGGTTCCGGAGGTGCTGTTTATCCTGTATGTGTTGCTCAGAATCTCTGTGGTGTTGCAGTAGTTGAGGTCGTTGAGCTCGGTGGTGTAGTTGAACAGGAAACCGGAACCGTTCATGTCGTCATTTTTGGCGGTAAAGGTGATGTATGCGGTGCCGCCAGTGATTTTCAGCGTATTCTGCACATCCGTCATCTGCCCCTTGAAGGTGGCGATCGGTGTGGTTTGGGTCGGGTCGCTGTATACAGCCACTATGTCACTTGTGTCGGTGTCGAATGTGGAAACGGTCAGAGTGATGCTTGTGGCGTTGGGCGGGCATATCAGCCATGTCCTTTTGGTGCCGCTGGTGTAGGGGATTGCCCTGTTGCCTGCTCCGAATGAACCGTAAGTGGCCGTCAAAGTGTCGTTTGCCTTCGGGGTGAAGTTTTGCGGTTTGATATTGCATACAATCTGGTGGTTGCCGCTCAAATCATATTCTCCGACCCTGGTCATGTTGTCAATGTCGTAATATCCGTTGGATGAACCGCCCCAGCCCCAGTTCATGTGGAACTTTCCGGTCTGGTCGTATCCGTCGCAGTTGAAGGCATGGCCGCTTCCGCCGTCAAGCGGGCTTCCGCTGTACACCATGGGCATTCCCTTGTCAAGATTCGATTTCAGCAACGCGTGCCAGTTTTCGTTGGTGTAGTTTTTCCGTTCCGAATACTGGATGGAAGAGGAATAGCCAAACCGTTTCCTCATGGAATTGATCAGGTTTTTGGTCTGTGTGCCGGAGCCATCCGCTCCGTATCCCATTTCCAGGGAGACCCCGATGTGGTAAATCAGTTGGGCAATGCTGTAGCTGTAACCGGTCGCGACATCGGCCATGGCATTGTAGTCGTAATGGGCGTTTCCGTAGTTTGCGGTCAGTTTGCCGTATGCGGAGGAATAGGAGCTGGAGCCGATCCCTGTTTCAGGATAGCGGTAATAGTACATGATTTGTGCTGCGGACAGCGCAACGCATCCGACCGGAACATGGCAGTCATAGGCGTCTGTGCCGGCAATATCTCCATTACCTACCTTGTCATCGGCGGGGCAGCATGTGTTGTAGTATTTGTCCTGATTCCAGGTGCAGGTGAGCAGGGGTGCCACCTCCTCGCCGCTTTTGCGGGTGAAGAGAGGTTTTCCCTCTTTAAGGTTTTCCCAGTCCTTACGGATGGCCAGGTCGGCCTCCTGCGTGCTGGCTGCGCGTTCAGTTATGCTCTCCTCGTATCCCTGCATCCATTGTTTCAGGGCGGGGTTCCTCATCTGGAAGTCAAAATTGTTGCTGGTTGAATAGGCTAGGACGGGAGTCGTCTTTTTGTCTGCGGAAACCATTACGAAGCCGCCGTTCTCAAAATTGAAGATGTAGTAGGCTGCCACCCCGTTATGGAGTTGTGTGTGTGATGCGCTGATGATGGCGCCATTTGTCCGCATCTGGTTCATGTAGTTGGTCGCAATCGTCTTTGCGGTGCTTAAATCCACCTGCTGTGCCCAGCCGCTGATGCTGAAAAGTATGGCCAGCAATGTCAAGTTGGTGTTTTTTATCATATCGGTTGTTTTTTAATTGAAAGAAAAACTCGCATATATTTCTATATGCGAGTCAAAACAATTTCTTAATATTTATTTTGTAATGACCAATTTTCCGTTTCTGGTCTGGTCTCCGCTTAAAATCTGGATAAAGTAGATGCCAGTGGCAAGGTCGCCGCAATGTATGGTCTGGCTGTTCTCACCCGCAAATCGTTTGCCGAGATTCTGGGTGGCGATGTTGCGGCCGCTTATGTCGAAAATACGCACGCTGACCTGTGCATCCTTGTCCAACTTGTAGGAGATTGTAGCTTCGCCACTGGTTGGGTTCGGATAGATGCGTAGTCCGTCCTCATGAGCCATCTGTTTCTTGTGTGCGACGGACAATCCTTTCTGGCCGAACGCATCGGTGCAGAAAATGCCTCTTCCGTAAGTGGCGGCGTAAACCCATCCGTGGTTTTTCACCCCTTCAAACATGATCACTGTGGTGTCAACTACAGCCGAATCACCTATATATGATTTTGAATAGTAGTGGCTTTCAATGTCATTCGTGAGGTTCCGCTGCTGAATCAGCTGGACAACGGGAACTTTGGAGTCAATACCATTGTTCACCGCATACCATTGGGGACTGTTGGAATTGAAGTTCTCCGTATAGTAGACACCCTCTTCCGTGCCAATCATGGCCATGTCGGAGTTGGTCTTGTTGTTTGCGTTGTCAGCATCGCATTTCAGTACGATGGCTGTGTAGAAGGCGGCATTTGAGGGCAGTCCGTCACCGTTTTTGGAGGCAAGCACCAGATCGACCGAATCGTTTGCGCTGGTGGCATTGCTTGACATCTCAATCTCTCCGCTGGAGTAGGTTATAATCAGCTCATCGTTGTTGTACGGGTTGACATAGATGGAGGTGATGAAATCGGTGTTGGTGGCATAGATTTTCGCATAGTCCAATCTGTAGGAAGGATTGGGCTTGATCATTTTGCCCTGGGAGGTGCCGAACGAAAGGGTGGCGGAATCCCTCGCAGTGTTGAAACCGGAGAAGCGGTACACGTTGTGGAAACCGGTTGTGGAACTGAATGTGCTTGCATACAGATGGTTGCCATCTTCAGAAACACATAGGTTGGTTACCTGTTCGTTGGTGTCTGTGGTGAAGAAAATGCGGTACCATGTGGGAGGTGTGGCAAAATCCAGCCCGCCTTTTGCCATATAGATGGGGGCGCCATACACCGCATTGGATTCGCTGAATCCGCCTCCACCGATGAAAATGCGGTTCTGGACACGGTCGGTGGTGGTCCAGCTTTTTGCGCGGGTGGTGTCATCAGTATCCATAGCTTCGTCTGTGAGCACCCACATCGGATAGTTTGCGGTGTTGCTCTTGACACAGACGGAGTCTCCGATTTCATAGCGTTTGTCTGCCTTGAAAGTTACCTTTTCAGTTGCATACGGGTCATTTGTGGTTTCCCAGATTACCATGGGTGAGAGCGAACTGTGCGCCCTGGTTTTTTCACGCTGGATGGTATAGCTCCATGTAGGATATTTTTCGGAACCGGATGATGTGGTCATCATACTTGCATACCAGCCGCCGGCATTCACAGGGTCGGAGGTGGTGCTGGCCTGACGGAAGCATTGTCCGTAGGTGGTGGCGTAGAAGAGAGCATTGGTGTTCAGTACAGAAAGCATGGTCTGACCGCTGTAGGAGTATCCGGTAAGTGAGGTGGCGGTCTGCTCTGTATTGCTTTCGGTGCTGATGAATAGTGTGCCGTTTTCCACACTTCCGGCCAGGATGGCACCGTTGTGGGCCACGCTCATGGAGTTTATTTGGGCGGTGGCGAGGTTCTTTTTCCGTTGGATGTATGAGGTCATCACCTCGTCCGTGAAGGTGCATTTTGCAATGCCGATGTCTGTGGCAAGATAGGCCGCATTGTTGTCGTTGGGGTCAAAGACAATGGCGTTTGTACCATAGTTGGCCAGCAGCTTGACGAAACTGTAATAGGTGTCTTCCTGAATGTCCTGCGCTTCCCAAAGATATGGGTATCCGCCAATCAGGATGTGTTTCGGGTTCTCGGGGAAAACCGTTATGCTGTTGTTGAAGTCACCGCTGTTGTTGTACATGTCAATCAGCGTGCTCCCTCCGGGCAGTATGATCCGGAAACTTTTTCCCATATTGTTGGAAACGTAGAAGTTGACCAACTTCCCGCTCGTGTTGATAGCGGAGGCGTAAATGTATTGTGTGTTTGAAGGGGCGATGGCCAGTTCAATGCGGTATGCGTTTTCCGCAATTTGGCCGGTGCCGCAGATGGAGGTGAAGCCTTCCGGACCGGTGGAGGAGATGTAGGCTTTGCTGACACGGTTGGTGCGGTCCATTTCGGAATAGACTACCACACCATTAATTGCCTTGACATCCATGCCATTAAGTATTAAAGCACTGCCGTTTGCCTTGGCCTGCTTCCATGTGGCGCCGTAGTCGCTGGAATACTGTAATCCGTCATCGCAGGCGGCGTACAGGATGTGGTTGGCCGCATCGTATGCCAGCCGGTTGACCTCCTTCCAATCTGAGGTGCCCTGAAGCAGTTCAAATGAATCTTTGGAAACCATTTTGTAGATGCCCTGTCCGCGGATGCCGTATTGGCTTGCGGCGTATCCGTTCTGATAAACACCAAAGGTTGCCTTGACACCAGGTGCATATCCGCTTGCGTTGATGCCTTCGCCGGAACCGATGTACAATGTGCCGTTTTCATCCTGCACCAAGGCGTTTACGCAGACGACATCCAGTTTGTCAGCTCTCTGCCAACTGGTTCCGCCATTGTCGGAAATCCATAATCCGCCGCCGGCTGAACCTGCAAAAATTCTGGAACTGTTCTGATTGTCCACTAACACAGTCCTGCTGCGTCCGCTCACATTGTCCGGACCGGCCGCTTTCCAACTGAAGTTGATTTTGGGTTGGGCTTGCAGGGATGTTGTCGCAAGCAGGCAGGTGACAGCCCCCAAGAGAAGATTCGTAAGCTTTTTCATCATTAAATCTTATTTAACAAATACTGAATTATTTCTTATAAATACTTATATTTCAAATAGTTAATAAAGTATATCCCTCCAATCCGGATTATTGGGATACAACTTGCAAAAGTACATATAAATTAGTTATCTTTACAATTTTTTTGCGAAAAAATGCAAAGAAAGTGCCTTTTGCCGTTCAGGGACGCGAAAAACGGGCGGCCACCCATTGGTTCTGTTGACGGTGTGAGTTGTATACCAATCCGTTCTCTTCCGCTTTTTTGCGGATAAGATCCAAATCCCTCCCGTCATAGAAACCGCTCAGAAAAATTGTGCCGCCAGGACGCAGGTGTTTGACGTAAACCGGAATGTCCTGCAACAGCACGTTCCGGTTGATGTTGGCCATGATGATGTCGTACTGTTCATCAGGAATTGCTCCTGCATCACCCATGAGGCAGCGTATGCTTTCAGCCCTGTTAAGCCGTATGTTCTCCTGCATGTTGCGGTAGGCCCATTCGTCAATGTCAATGGCGGTGACCGGAGCTGCACCCTTCAGATGGGCGAGGATGGCCAGCACGCCGGTCCCCGCACCCATGTCCAGAACGGCCTTCCCACGGCATGGCTCATCCAGAAGGTATGAGATCATCTGGGCGGTTGTCTCGTGGTGGGCGGTGCCGAACGACATTTTCGGTTCGATCACCACCTCGTATTCCGCATCCGGGTCAGGGGCATGGAACGGTGCATGGATGTGGCAGCGGCCGTCAATCCATACCGGTTCATAGTTGCGTTCCCATTCGGCGTTCCAGTCCTTATCCTCCATGGGGGTCACAGTGTAGCTCCAGCGGATGCCGCTGGCCTTGTCCAACGGGATGCTTTTCAGCCGCTCTTCAGAGAAGTCTTGCTCCGGAATGTAGGCGAGCACCCCCTCCTCCCAGTCCATGAAACTGTCGCAGCCGATGTCTCCCAAAAGGGCGGTCAGAATTTCCGCCCCCTCCTCCAACGGCTGCACGCGGCATCGGATTTCCAGGTAGCGCATGGCCGGTCAGTCGTTTTTCGTGCAGGTTTCCGCCGCGTTCACAATGGCGATGAAATCCTCCGCATTCAGTGAGGCTCCACCGATAAGTCCGCCGTCCACATCGGGGCAGCTGAAAAGTTCAAGCGCGTTTTTGGGATTGCAGCTTCCGCCATATAGAATGTATATGTTATAGGCGGTTTCGGTTCCGTATTTCTCCTCCAGTTTCCTGCGGATAAAGGCGTGCACCTCCTGCGCCTGCTGTGGTGTGGCGGTCTTTCCGGTGCCGATGGCCCATACCGGCTCGTAGGCGACGATGACCTTGGAGATATCCTCCTTGTTCAAATGGAAGAGGCTGTTTTTAAGCTGATTGCCAATTTTGTCCCAATGGGTGCCTTTCTCCCGCTCCTCCAGCGTCTCGCCGACACAGAAAATGGGCACCAGGTCGTTGGCCAGCAGCAGATCCACCTTCTTGGCAAGTTCCTCGTCGGTCTCCTTGAAGTAGGCTCTCCGCTCCGAATGTCCGACAATGCAGGTGTCAACCCCAGCGGATTTCAGCATGGCCGCGCTCACCTCGCCGGTGTAGGCTCCCTTTTCGGCGTAGCTCACATTCTGCGCCCCGACGGTGAAATTGCTCTCCTCCGAAACGTCGGCGGCCATTTCAAGGTAGGGGTAGGGTGGGCAGATGATGACATCCGTTTCCAGTTCCATGTCGTCCAGCCCTTCGGCTATGGCGACCAGCAGTTCTTCCGCTTCGGGGAAGGTCTTGTTCATTTTCCAGTTTCCGGCAACAATCTTGTTCTTCATGATTCCTTAATTTTAAAATAAAGTGCAAAGATACATCAAATCGGAATACGATTCCATCGTGTGCGGAGATTTTTTATAAGTTGGCTAAAACGCCGAAAAAAATGCCGTTTTAGCAACCTTATAATTACTTTTTTTGTATCTTTGCATTTGAAAACAGAAAGGGATATGACATCAAATAGAGTTTTTGTGACGCTGTTGGTTGCGGCGTTTGTGTGCGGCCTTATGTCGTGCGGGAAAAGCCGTCAGGCGCGGCTGGAGAATAATCTTAAAGAGGCTATCTCCGTGTATATGTCGGAAAACCTTCCGGCCGATGTGAGTGTGGACAGCATAGTGGTGCTGCACATTGATAGCTTGTCGGACTATGGCTATCTGCTTTTTGTGGAAAAGCCGGTGGCGGAGAACTATGCCGAGCAGCTTAACATGGAGTACAACAGCTACCCGGAGGACGGCGATGTGGAGGTGCTGGAGCAGCGGCAGCGCGTCGCCGACAAGATTACAGGCGTGGTGAGCCGTCTGGAGGCGCTGGACCGTGAACTGTCGGATCCGCGCACCGATTCGACCAATCTCAAATGTTTTTTCGCGGCGGTGCGCATATATATGAAAAAAGGAAACCAGGTGATGGAGCCCGAATACTACGGTTTTCCTGTGACACCTGATTTCCGAGTGCTTGAGTCGGAGGCTATTCCCGAATAGCGTTACAGCAGTTTCGGGTTCTTCATTGCCTTGACCTCATCGCTGACCTGTTGCGCAAACTTGTCGACCGTCATGACGCCAAGATCCTGCATCCCGTGTCCGCGCACGGAAATGGTGTGTTCAGCCGCTTCCTTTTCGCCTACAACCAGCATGAATGGTATCTTCTTGATTTCGGCGTCCCGGATTTTCCTGCCGGTCTTTTCGTTGCGGTCGTCAATGCTGGCGCGGAGGTCAGCAGCATCCAGCTCGTCCCGCACCTGTTCCGCGTAGGCCTGGTATTTCTCGCTGATTGGCAGGATGATCGCCTGTACGGGCGTAAGCCAGAGCGGGAAGTTTCCGGCGGTGTGTTCGATAAGTACGGCCACGAATCTTTCCATTGAGCCGAACGGGGCGCGGTGAATCATGATTGGGCGGTGCTTCTGGTTGTCACTGCCGATGTATTCCAGTTCGAAACGTTCCGGCAGGTTGTAGTCCACCTGGATGGTGCCCAGCTGCCATTTTCTCCCGATGGCATCCTTGACCATGAAGTCCAGTTTCGGGCCGTAGAAGGCTGCCTCGCCCAATTCGGTGATGGTGTTCAGCCCCTTCTCTTTGGCTGCCTCCACAATGGCACGTTCCGCCTTTTCCCAGTTTTCGTCCGTGCCGATGTATTTGGTCTTGTTGTTGGGGTCGCGCAGCGAAATCTGTGCGGTATAGTCCTTGAAGTCCAATGTCCTGAAAATAAGCAGAACAATGTCAATCACCTTGCAGAACTCCTCTTTAAGCTGGTCGGGCGTGCAGAAGATGTGGGCGTCGTCCTGGGTGAAACTGCGCACACGGGTCAGGCCGTGCAGCTCACCGCTCTGCTCGTAGCGGTACACCGTGCCGAATTCGGCCAGACGCAGAGGCAGTTCCTTGTAGGAGCGGGGCTGCGAGGCGTAAATTTCGCAGTGGTGGGGGCAGTTCATCGGTTTGAGGAAGTATTCCTCGCCCTCCTGCGGCGTGGTGATGGGGCGGAAGGAGTCCGTGCCATATTTCTGGTAGTGCCCGGAGGTCTTGTACAGGTTCACATTGCCGATGTGCGGCGTTATCACCTGCTGGTACCCGTAGCGGCGCTGTACCTTCACCAGAAAGTTTTCAAGCCGTTTGCGCAGGTCGGTGCCCTTCGGCAGCCAGAGCGGCAGCCCGAGGCCGACACGCTGCGAGAAGGTGAACAGCTCCATCTCCTTGCCTATTTTGCGGTGGTCGCGCTTCTTGGCCTCCTCCAGCATGTTAAGGTATTCGTCCAGCTCCTTCTTTTTCGGGAAGCTGACTGCGTAGATTCTCGTAAGCTGCTTGCGCTTTTCATCCCCGCGCCAGTAGGCTCCGGCAAGTCCGGTCAGCTTGACCGCCTTGATCGGCCCCATGTCGGGCAGGTGCGGTCCGCGGCAAAGGTCCACAAAGCTGCCGCTGGTGTAGAAGGTGATGCTTCCGTCTTCAAGATCCTGAATGAGTTCCGTCTTATATTCATCCCCCTTCTTTTCAAAATAGGCCAGCGCGTCCGCCTTGGAGACTTCAGAGCGTACAACCGGCTGTTTGCTGCTGACGATTTCCGCCATTTTCGCCTCGATTTTCGGAAAATCCTCTGAGGAGATGGTGTAGTCCATGAAATCAATGTCGTAGTAGAAGCCGGTCTCGATGCTCGGGCCGATGCCGAACTTGACACCGGGGTACAGCTGTTCGATGGCTTCTGCCATCAGGTGTGCGGAGGTATGCCAGAACACCTCCTTCCCTTCGCGGTCGTTCCAGGTGAGCAGCCGGATGGAGGCATCCGTCCCGATGGGGCGGTGCAGATCCCATTTTTTGTCATTGACGATGGCTGCAAGGACGTTGCGGGCCAGACCTTCGCTGATGGAAAGGGCCACATCGTATGGGGTGGTGTTCTCTTCAAATGTCTTTACCGAACCGTCCGGTAATGTGATATGTATCATATTGTTTTTGTTAACTTTTTGACAGTTATTATTTTAAATAAAATAATTGCGTTGATTTCCAAAACTGCAAAAGTACAAGAAAATGCAATATGCCCCGCCTGTTTTTGCCGTTAAAATGAAAAAAAGCGCAAAAGGATGAAACATATATACATTTTGATTACTTTTGCAAATTATTTCAGAAATAGAATTGTCACATGAAAAAACTGATGTTACGTTCCGGAATTTTGTGGATGTCGCTTGCCGTCCTGCTGTTATTGTTCCCTCTCGCCCAGCTTTTTCCGCAGGTATTGAAGAATAATGAAGTGCCGAAGGCGGTACAGGATCATTTCAAGGGGCAGTATCCCAAGGCAAAATCTGTCACGTGGGAAAAGGAGGGGGATAATTACATTGTCTCCTACAAGGAGGACCAGTCCATGGCCAAAACCACCTATACCGCAACCGGCAAGTTTGTCAAGACAGCCATCCCTATGGAACAGGAGGATCTGCCGATGAATGTTTTCAACAACATCAAGAAAACATATCCCACCTATGATGAGATCATGTACGCCTACCTTATGAAGGAGCCGAAGGAGTTGCAGTATTATCTGGTCGGGGTGAAGGTGCAGTCGCAGAAACTGGTTTCAGACATGCGCTTCACTTTGATCGGCAGCCTGATTTCCAAGGTGGAACATCCTCAGACAGATGAGGAGATGGCTGCAAAGGAGGCCGAAAAGGAAAAGTATAATGAGGTGAATGCAAAGGGGAAAGGTGGAGCTGCCGCCAAGGAGTCTTCGGACAAGGTGGATTCCCGCAAACGAGGACGGAGACCGGATCCGGATCTGATTTCAGAGGACAAGGTTCCAGCCCAGGTGATGAAAACCTTCAAAAAGAGAATGATGAACGCCTCTGACGTAAAATGGTCGCACAGACAGGGCGATTCCATATATACTGTAAGATGTGTCGTGCGTGACCAGCAGACTCTTGGAAAGTTCATGGATAACGGGAAATGGGTCAGCACCCGGACCTCTTTGGAAAAGGAAAAGGTTCCGTCAGCTGTGTACAAGACAATAAACCAATTTTATCCGTCATACAAATTTGTTTCTGCGGGCAAGGAGCTGCGGTCCGACAAGCAGGATTTCTTCGCAGTGGAGATTATTGAGAAGTCCAATGCCAAGTCGGGAGACATAACCACTCTTTATCTGGACAAGAGTGCGCGCATAAAATATATTGAAGAGCCGAACCTCGGCATAGCCGACCCCTCCACCAAACTGACGGCGGAGGAGGAGAAGGCGGAAAAGAAGCTTGAAAAGGAGTTTGCAAAGGATCAGAAGCTGGACATCTTTCCTGTGAAATCCATCAATCCGGACGAGATACCTGACGCCATCCACAAATGGACCAGAACATATTATCCGGAATATGTCTATAAGAATATCCGGTATGAGGAGGAAGAGGAGTTTGAGAAGGAGGGCAACATCTATATTATACTTATCCAGCGTCCGGGTGTCGGCCAGCCATACGCCACGGTATATTTCACACGTACCGGCGAGTTCCTGAAACTGGAGGATGAGTTCCGTTCCGAAGAGGAGATTGAGGCGCAGATGGCAGCCCACCGCGCACCGGCCGCTGTTCCGATGAATGTGGCGGCAGCTTTCAAGGCCAAGGTGTCTGATGCCATTGATGTGACATGGTCGCAGGATGATGACGACAACTGGGTCGCCTCCTACAAGGACAAGAAGGAACAGAAAAAGGAGACAGCATATTCCATAGATGCATTCTGGCTCTATACACGCACACTGATGCCGGTTTCAAAGGTGCCTTCAACTATCCGGACCTATATTGACAAGAATTTTGCACATACCGAAATAAAGGACTGCTGGTCAGTGACCGATCCGCAGACAAAACTCTATTATACTGTTGATTTGTACAACAAGAAAAGCAAATTGGATTTCAGCATGTCCTTCACCCAATCGGGAAAACCGATGGAATAGGCCGCTGTGTCGTTGTGTGTGTTTGACGTATGAAACCACTTAAAGTGCTGTTGTTTATGGTGGCCGCTTTCGCCTTGCTGGCGTTGGTGGGAGTTCTGATGCCCGCACAGGGAGTTACCGTAGGGCAGGTGACACTCCGTTTTCCTTCACCTGCTGCATTGTTGGCTGAAAGCGGTGAGGCGCCTGAGGAGAATCCGGACAGTACGATAGCAAGGCTGCAGCAGAGCAGTCAGGTCGTCGGTCTCCGTTCCACCATTGACAGTCTGAAGTTTTACAAGCGCTTCACCACCTCGGATGTCTCCCGTATCCATTTTCCGGATGGGGACTACACCTTCTTCGATTCACTGTTTGCTGAATTGCGCGATGCGGCTGCAACGAGAAACATACGCATCCTGCACTATGGCGACTCGCAGATTGAAATGGACAGGATTTCAAGCACATTCCGCCAGTCGCTACAGGCAAGGTACGGTGGTTTGGGGGCCGGAATCCTTCCGCCGGTGCAGACCATCCCGACCTTTACGGTCAGCCAGTCTTCATCCGGTCTTTCCCGGTATGTCTGCTACGGTGATTCGACCCAGCCGCGTGCGCCGCACCGCCGTTACGGCCTGTTGGCCACCTGTGCGCAGGCGAACGGTGTCTCCACATTCACCGCAAGGGCCTCATCAGGCAAACGTGTGCAGCCTTTGGCGCGTAAATACCAGAAGGTGACACTGCTGGTCGGCAACAGCCAGGCAGGATTCTCCGCCACCTGCAAAGGGGTGAAGCGCAATCTGCCGAATGCGGTAAGGGGGGTGAGCCTGCTTCAATGGGAATTCGCCGATTCGCTCACTTCGCTCAGCCTGACCATGAACGGCTCCGCCGATGTCTATGGCATTGCTCTTGAGGGCAAAAACGGCGTTTCGGTCACCAACGTGCCGATGCGCGGCTGCTCCGGCACCATCTTCACCCGCATAGATTCCGCCATTTTGGGGCAATGCTACCGTAAGATGGCGGTTGATCTGATAATAATGCAGTACGGAGGCAACATGATGCCATCCATCAGCAGCGACAAGGCGATATCCAATTACATGGTATCCATTTCCAAACAATTAAAGTACATCCGGAAACTTTATCCTCAGGCGCGGATACTCTTCATAGGCCCGTCGGACATGTCCAAGCGGGTCAACGGCAAACTGCAGAGCTATCCATACCTTTCCAAGATGAATGAGGCACTGAAGAAAACGGTTCTGTCCAATAATGCCGCCTATTGGGACATGTTTTCTGTTATGGGTGGCGAGAACTCCATGATCCAGTGGGTGTCGCACCAGCCTGCATGGGCCGGGCCGGATTATGTCCATTTCACGGAGGCGGGTGCGGAAGAGATTGCCAAGGTGCTGTCCAAGGCTTTTCTGACCCATTATGATTTCTTTGTATTGCGCAGCCGCTGCAACGCAAAACTTGTCAAACAATTCATGGAAAGCGGAGTCAATTAGCGGATGAAAAGGTTTCTGTTGGCTTGTCTCTGCCTGTTGTTTTTTGCGTTCTCTGCCGGTGCACAGGAACTCTGGTCGCTACCATCTGCGGAGAGACTTGTTCCGGACGACAGCTGCCGGCTTTGTTTCCCTGGAGGCACACAGCGTTTCTACGGAATGTTCCGCAGTTGGGACACCCTTTTGCAGGAGGGGATTGGAAATGTGAATATCCTGCACATCGGCGGTTCGCATGTGCAGGCTGGAACGTTTTCGCATCAGATGCGTTGTCGTCTGTACTGCATGGCACCTGGGCTGGAGGGCCGGCGCGGCCTCATCTTCCCCTTTACGGCGGCCAAAACCAACAATCCATCCAACTACCGCGTTGTATGTTCCGGTAATTGGAACTGCTGTAAAAACACGCAGCGCGAGCCTGCCTATCCGATGGGGCTTTCCGGTATGGTGGTCGTGCCACAGTCGGATGCGGCGCGGCTGGAGGTGCATTTGCGTGACAATGTGTCCGGCGCGTTCGATTTCAATAGGGTGCGGCTATTCGGCTACTCGGATTCACTGCGTGTTGAACCGCTGCTGCGTACAGCCGACACGCTTTATCGCGGCGTTTACGATTCCTTGAGCCGCAACTATCTCTTCCAACTGGAGCGTTACAGCGATTCTGTCACACTGCTTTTCCGTCCGACGGATTCCGTATGGGAGCCGTTTTACCTTCGTGGAATCCTGCTGGATAATGACCTGCCCGGCTTCTCCTACCATGCGGTGGGTGTGAACGGGGCCAGCCTGCCGTCATACCTGCAGTGCCCGATGTTTGAAAACGACCTTGCCTTTGTCCGGCCTGACCTCTGCATTTTCGGCATCGGCATCAACGATGCCAGCGGGGACAAGTTCGACACCGTGCTTTTCCGGCAGCGTTACGAGCGGCTTATGGAGGAGATTCTCAATGTTTCACCACAATGCCGTTTCCTCTTTATAACCAATAACGACAGCTACCGTAAGACCGGACGCAGACGCTATGCTGTGAATGCCAACGGCCAATTGGCACAGGAGGTCTTCTACCGTCTGGCTGAAAAGTATGAAGGGGCTGTTTTCGACCAGTTCGCGCTGATGGGCGGGCTGGGTTCCATGAAAAAATGGGAGTCCGCAGGTCTTGCACAGTCGGACAAGGTGCATTTTACTGCGAAAGGCTACCGCTATTTGGGTGATATGCTTTACAATGCATTGATGTATTCATATATGGATTATCTGATAATGGAGGGTCAGGCAGATGGGAAGTGAGCTGTTGTCATACTTGAAGACGGTTTTTTCGTTCCATGAGGCGCAGCCGCTGCTCTTCACGCAGCTCTATTTCTGGGTCTTTTTCTTGGTTGTGTTCGCACTGTTCAGCACGGTCTGCAACCGACGGCTGATGCGCAACACCTTCCTTTTTGCCGCCAGCCTGTTCTTCTATTACAAGACAAGCGGTCTGTTTGTGCTGATGCTGCTCTTTTCCACAGTCTTCAACTTTTTTGCGGCAAAGGCGATATATCGTTCCAAAAGGCCCGGTTGCAGAAAATGGTGGATGGCGGGCAGCGTTTTTGTCAATCTGGCTGTGCTCTTCTATTTCAAGTACGCCTATTTCTTCACAGATGTCTACAATAATCTGTTCCATACAAATCACAAGGTCTTCAACTATCTGGCACATTGGGCGAACAGTTTCAACATACATTATTTTAATGTGGATGTGATTCTTTTGCCGGTGGGCATCTCATTCTTCACCTTCCAGATTATCAGTTATGTGGTGGATGTCTACAGGGGTCATGTGAAGCCGGTGGGCAATGTGCTGGATTTCGGGTTCTACGTGAGCTTTTTCCCTGGGCTTGTGGCAGGCCCCATCGTGCGTGCATCGCAGTTTGTACCTCAGATCTACAAGCCGTATTTCCTCTCCAAAAGGCAGTTCGGCATCGCCATTTTCTGGATTCTGAACGGTCTGGTTAAAAAGATGGTGCTTAGCGATTACCTGGCGGTCAATTTCATCGACAGGGTGTTCGCCAACCCGCTGATGTATACAGGTTTTGAAAATCTGACGGCCCTGTTTGCCTATTCGTTGCAGGTATACGCAGACTTCTCCGGCTACACGGACATCGCCATCGGGGTGGCCATGCTTATGGGATTCCATCTGCCGAAAAACTTCAATTCACCTTACAAGGCAAGGAATCCGGGAGAGTTCTGGAAGCGTTGGCACATCTCCCTATCCAACTGGCTGAAGGATTATCTGTACATTCCGTTGGGCGGTAACCGCAACGCGACACCGGCCACATACATGATGATTCTGGGCATTGTCCTGATCATCATTTTCCTTGCACACCAGCTTTGGGTTACGGTGCTGCTGCTGTCGGTTGTGGCTGTGCTGACGCTGTTCCTGATATTCAGGCCGAAAAGCAGAAAGGGCATCAACACCAACATCAACATGATGAACACCATGCTCTTTGGCGGCCTGTGGCATGGAGCGAGCTGGAACTTCATGATCTGGGGCGGGTTGAACGGTTTGGGCATCCTGGCCTACAAAATCTGGCACAAGCGCACCGGATTCCAGCAGGTGATGATCACCGCGTCAGTGTTCGCGCTCTTTGTTCTGATGCTGCTGGTGGCGCCATCGCCATTCTTCAGGCTGGCTACGGTATGGAGCGGCATCTTCTTCATCGGCACGCTTGTCGGCAAACTCTACCGGCTTGTCTGCAGGGGAGGGGAGATACGTCCTGTCGGGACGGCCTGGTCGGTACTGATGACCTTTGTGTTTGTCACCTTCACGCGGCTGTTTTTCCGTTCCGGCTCCAACCTTAATCCTGCGGAGGCGAACGAGGTGGCCTGGGCCACCGCCAAAAACATGGTCCAGCAGATGGGGGGCGTATGGGACACTTCGCTGATACCCTCTATCATGTACGAATACCGGAATATTTTCCTGCTGTTTGCGGCAGGGATGCTCATCCATTGGCTGCCGGACAGGTTCAAACGCCGCTACCGTCTGTGGTT
>DBYD01000024.1:0-30624 GCA_002309855.1 Bacteroidales bacterium UBA1195 | reverse complement strand
TGCAGTCGTTCATCTATTTCCAGTTCTGATGATGTAAGTTTTTTGAAGGGAAAACGTTCTATACTCTGCGGAAAGTGGCAAAAAAAATGAGATTCCGCTGAGTATAGAGGTGTATTTTATTTTTCAAAAAGTGCATCTGCACTTATTATAGCTTGGAATTCATCGGAATAGGCGTTCCTTTTGACACCGCTGGCCGAAACAAGAATCAAATGTATGGCTTTGTTTGTGCCGATGGCGGCCATGAATCGTAAACGGCGGTTCTGGATTTTCTGCTCTTCCTCCAATGTGATTTCGTATGGCTGTTGGGTGTATTTCATTTCACAGATATCAATGACCTGGTCATCACGGTCAATCAGGAGGTCAATCTGCGCTCCATGCCTGTCAGGTGTGGCAGGCAGGTTCCACGCGCAAACACGGCTGATGGTGCCGTAAATGCCAAGTGCTTTTTTTATTTGCTGTATATGAAGCAGACATACCCGTTCAAAGGCGAGGCCGCACCAGTTGTAATAGAGCGGAGATCCGGTCTGGCGGGACCAAAAGTGTTCGTCACCGCCTGTATTCAGATGAATAAACCGGTGGTGGAAGAGTGTGTATGAATCTATAAGCTGGAAGATGGCATTCTTGGTCTTCAGCCTGAAGTTGGCATATTTACGGATAAATCCGCATGCTTCAAGATCTTGGAGTATTTCCGATACACGTCCGTTGTCCCGGATGCCGGCCTCGGCAAGGAGTTCCTCCCGTGTCATTCCGATGCGTTTGGTGCCGAGGGTACGTACAATTGTTATGTATGGTTCCGGATTTTTGAAAAGGGAAGCATAAAGTTCATCATATTCATCATGGAGTTCGCCGTCAGGGTTGAAGAATAGGTTGTCGATGTTCTGGGAGAGGCTTAACCCTCGTTCGAGTTTTGACCAGTAGAAGGGAATGCCGCCCATGATCATGTAGCATTCCATGAGTTGCCGGCGGTTCATTCCGAGTTTGCGGTGGGAGGCGTATGCTTCGCATTCGTGTAGCGTGAAGGGCTGGAGGTGTATTTTGATGCTGACACGGTTGTGCAGTCCTCCATGATTTTTGAGGATTTTCCGGATAATCCACGATGTGGCGCTGCCACAAACAATGAGTACGATATCTTTGCGTGCCGAGGCCCATCCGTTCCAGAAATTTTCGAGGGCTGGGACAAAGCCTGACCGCTGGGTGTCCAGCCATGGGAGTTCATCGATGAAGATGATTTTTTTTGCCTCTTCTGATTGACGGATGATTTCCTTGAGAGCATCGAATGCGTCAAGCCATGTGTGTGGAAGAGGTGCTTTCCGCAGGCCGTATTCACGCAGGGACAACCGCCATGCGGCCAACTGCTTTTTCATCGTGGAGTTGGCAAGACCGGTATGGTAGAAGGTGAACCCATCTCTGAATGTTTCGCGTACCAGGTAGGTTTTGCCTACACGGCGACGGCCGTAAATGGCTATGAACATGGATTCCTCCTCGTGTGTGGCCTGTATCAGGCGCTGTTGTTCCTTTTCTCTTCCAACGAGCATGATTCTTGGTTTTTTGCGGATGCAAAAGTAGCAAAAAAATGCGTATACTCTGCGGAAAGTGGCAAAAAAAATGAGATTCCGCTGAGTATAGGGGTGTTTTTTTGTTAAGATGTTAAGAAGTTAAAACTTTTTTTCGTTTGTGTGGAATTTTTATCGGTAATTTGTTTACTTTTGCATTTTCAAAACTAAAGAAACCAAAATAGTTAAGTTATGGGAAAACATTCTTTTCTTTTTGTTCGTCTGGTGGCGTTACTTCTGCTTACCGGCACCGTCTCCACGCTCTCCGCCCAGAATTTTGAAAATGAGTTTATTCTTATGACGGTAAAGACGGGGGCCAATCTCAAACTGAGATTTGCCGCAAGTGCGGACAGTTTGATGATTGATGCTAATCTTTGTAAAGTTGTGCGTTCAAGTGGCTACTTTACTGATACGTCGTTTATGGTGGGCAGGAATTGGACTGAGGTGGAGGTGGTGGCTTTTTATGATCAAATTGGTTTTAGTTATTGTACTAGTGAGTTTCAACAGAACTATCTCACCCATTTTGGCTGCGAATCAAACTATGCTAATGTCACTTCATTGGTTGACCTCATTCCTTTGCTTGAGTATTTGTATTGTAGTGGGAATAATCTCACTTCTCTTGATGTGGTCAAGAGCTCCAAACTGAAATATTTGGATTGCAATAATAACAATCTTTCCACGTTGGATGTGAGCAAAAACACAGCATTGACCCATTTAAACTGCAGTAGAAACAAGATTTCCTCGCTGGATGTGGGTAAAAACACTAAACTGACGTATTTGAATTTCAGTACTAACAAGATTTCCTCGCTGCTAGGGTATGGGAAAGACACCTTGTTGGTTGAATTGAAATGTGATAACAACAATCTTTCCTCGCTGCCTGTGGGCAGTCTCACGAAACTAACCAATCTTGTTTGTGCATACAACAACTTGAAATCCTTGAATGTAAGTATGAACACGGGGCTGACCAAGTTGATTTGCTGTGGGAACAAGATTTCTTCTCTTGATGTGGGCAATAACACTAAACTGAAATATTTGGATTGCGGCGACAACAATCTTTCCTCATTGGATGTGCACAATAATACAGCGTTGGAAACGTTGTACTGCTCTAAAAACAATCTATCCTTGTTGGATGTGCGTAAAAACAGCGTGTTGACTGAATTGTGGTGTTATGGCAACCCCTTAAGCACAGGGTCATACGATGCTATCATGTGTGCACTGCCTGAGCAAAGTTCTGGCCTGTTTTACCCACTGACAGATGCTTCGGATACCAATGCTAAAGCCTTCATGTCAGCCAATTCCAAAAATGCAATCTCAAAAGGCTGGAAAGTTAGGTATCATGACACTTACGGTTTGATTCCGGCCACCAATGGTACTTTCTCGTGTTCGTCTATCCGTTTGGGTGTGAAAAACGCCAGGGTCGTCAACCTTCATTTCGCCGCCGCCGCTGACAACACACCTGTCACTCTGGTGTGCGGTTCCACAGACACGACGTTCTATGTCCGCAAATTTATCTCCTACGGTGACATGCATCATTTCTCCCTTTACACCAGCGACACGGAGGTTACCATATACGGTGCACTTACCCATTTCCGCTGTTCCGGGAACCATGACCACATCACCTCGTTGGATGTGAGCGGCAATCCCGCGCTGAAGGGGCTGCTCTGCTACGAGAACAGCATTACATCCCTGGATGTGAGCGGCAATCCCGCGCTGGAGGAGCTGCTTTGCTATGACAACGGCCTGACATCCCTGAATTTGGGCGCGGACACCGCGCTGACAATTTTGAGCTGCTATAAGAACCGTCTCACCTCGCTGGATGTGAGCCGTTGTGCCGCGCTGACCGAACTTCGTTGCCAGTTAAACCAGCTGACCTCGTTGGATGTGAGCCATAATCCCCGTATGGAGGTGCTGTACTGCCATAGCAATTCCATCCCCACCCTGGATTTGGGCGGTAACCCCGCTCTGAAGGTGTTGGGATGCCGCAGCAACGCCTTCACCACTGCGGAATATGACAAAATAATGTGCATGTTGCCGGAGCGGACGGAAGAGGCCAAATTCTTCCCGTTAGGAGATTCCCTGGATACCAATTACAACCTGTTCATGGCCACCAACTCGGCCAATGCCACGGCGAAGGGCTGGAAGATACTGTACGGCTCCAACAACAAGCCGGTGCCTGCCACCACGGGTGATTTCGACTGCATCACGCTGCCAGTGAGCGAGGCTGCGGCGGAACATGCACTGCGCGTGTGGCCCAATCCTGCGCGGACGCAGCTGCGCATTGCCAATGCCACAGGTGAGGTGTGCGTGTACGATCTTGCCGGCCGTGTGGTGTACCGTTCGGGGCAGGCCGTTCCTGAAGAACTCCAAATCAACATTTCCGGCTGGGCCAAGGGCATGTACTTTGTCCGTGCGGGCGGAATGACGGTGAAGTTTGTGAAGGAATAAAACCCACCGTATATGTGTTTTGTTTCCTGTAATTATGGCTATAAATAAACAGACAGTAATTTAAAAAACCAGCTTTATGAAAAACCGGATTTTTTTTATCGCAGTGGTGATATTTGCCTTCGCCATG
This sequence comes from Bacteroidales bacterium UBA1195, assembly GCA_002309855.1. Taxonomy (GTDB): domain Bacteria; phylum Bacteroidota; class Bacteroidia; order Bacteroidales; family WCHB1-69; genus UBA1195. Next base: position 26,499 of record DBYD01000024.1, on the reverse strand, counting down.
AATTCCTGCCAGAAGGAGGAAAAATTTGATGTTTCGAAAAATCACGATCTGATGTCAACTTCGGCGCGTGTGCAGAGCGCTGCGGACCTGAAGGGTACAAATTGGACGTACTATATTGAAAACTGGGTGATTAGAAATGCCAAGGGTGACTCAACCGGTTTCGTTTCCTTAAAAATGAGATTCAATCTGGCCTTTGACAACAGTTATGCCCATTTGGACCTTCCCTCAAAAATGGAGAAATTTACGCTTTTTGACGGCCTTACCGGCAAACAGCTTGAAGACATCAAATACATATTCGATTACACCTATTCCACCCACACCGGTAAAATTATAGGTGAAGGAACGGATGCCAATGGCAAGAAGGTTGAGGTCAATATGCCGTTCACTTACAATGACGCTACAGATGCCATCACTTTCCTGCTCAGTTTTGGTACTATGTTCTCCAATTTTCCGGTCGTGTTCACCCGTGTGGAAAAATAGCTGTGGATATCACTGTGTGCGGCCTTGCCGTTCCGTGAACATACCCCTCGCTCCAGGAGCCGATATCCTCTAAGGAGGTGTAACTTGTATAGTGTTCCTCCAGATGACTGCGGATTTGTGCGAAGTCCGACTCTTCCGGCAAATCCTCCAGCAGGGTGTGGGAGCAGAGCAGGATTTCCGTCGGGCGGAAGGGGAGGAGCATCTGCCGCATGAAGCGAAGGCAATCCTCCTTCAACGGTCCGTAGAGCAGTCCTGTAGCGGTTTTCCGGAAGCGGATGGACACATGCGTGGGGCGCAGCTCCATGGAAAAGAAACAGTGAGCGTTCCAGCGGGCTGCCTGTTCCGCTTCGATGGCGGAGCGGAAATCCGGATATTTCCTGCGGTCGTAGTCTGGCTGCAGTTGGCAGCTGCGCGGCTCCGAAGGCTTTTTCCGAATATATGGTGCATGCGCACAGGCATTTTCCCGGAAAAGGGGAAGACATTGGAAACTGAGTTCCTGTGTGATGTGTTCGGCTATCTCTGCGATGGGAGTTGTATTTGTCGGAATGGCCGCCAAGCAGCATAGCCGTCCGGAGTCCGCATCAAAAAAAGAGGTTTCCCAATAGGTTGGTCCGACTGCCTCCCGTAGCGTCGGGGCCGCTTCGCCGAGGCAGTGGGCGAGGTGCTGCCGGCAGCGTTTGAAAGAGCTCTCCGCATAAGCGATTTTGTGCTGCATTTGTGCCAGCCGTTTCCGGTGCATTTCGTTCCGGATATTGTATTCGGGTGTTTTCCAGTGTGATGGGAGAAATAGTAGTGAAGTGCTTTGGAATGGGTGCAGAAACTTGCACAGAAACCGGTTCAGACCGATACGGAATGCCTCAAAATCCAGCCATGTCCTGAAAAGGGCGGGAAAACGGAATGCAATCACATTCCGGCTGATGCGTATGCTGATGCCGCACCATTGCAGCATGTGGTCCCCTTCGGGATTGGTACCGAGAAAGGAGATTTGGGTCTCAGGCTTTTCCGGAAACATCAGGAATCCTCCAGTGAAATCCTCATCACTGCCTATGGCACTCCAGTCCAACAGCCTCACCTCTGTGACAGTTTTCTGCAGCGCTTCCGCTGGAAGCACGTAGTCAGCCATTACCAAAAGCCGTGCCTGTTCCATGGTGTCGTCAGTCTTTTCCGAAGGCCTGCAGCCGGACCATACTGCTGTATATGCCGTTGGTTTCCATCAGGCTCTGGTGGGTGCCGCGCTCTTTAATCTCACCCTCTTCCAGCACAAGGATTTCGTCCGCATCCACGATGGTGGAGAGCCTGTGTGCGATTATAAGTACGGTCTTGCCCTTCATCAGGCGTCCTATGGTGGCCTGCAGTTTTTTCTCCGCTTCGGAGTCAAGTGCTGAGGTCGCTTCATCCAGAATCAGGACGGGTGCGTTTTTCAAAAAGGCGCGGGCTATGCTGATGCGCTGCCGCTGGCCTCCGGAGAGCTTTATCCCGCGGTCGCCGACCACAGTCTGCAGCCCGTCATCCAGACCGCGGATGAAATCGCCGATCTGGGCGGCATCCGCCGCTTCCCAAATCTCCTTCCCGCAGGTTTCCGGACGGCCAAATGCGATGTTGTTTGCTATTGTGTCGTTGAAGAGTATGCTCTCTTGTGAAACAATGCTGAACAGTTGGCGCAAATCGTTTAGTTTCAGCTTTCTCAAATCTATACCGTCTATCTGAATGCTGCCTCCCGTAACGTCAAAAAAGCGGGGGAGCAGGTCGGCAATGGTGGTTTTTCCGGAGCCGGACTGGCCGCAAAGCGCCACCACCTTGCCTTTGGGAATTGTGAAATTCACCCCCTTCAGTACAGCCCCATCCCCGTATGAGAAATCCACATGGTCGAAACGGATGCTGTCGTGTATGTCATTAATCGGCTTTGCATCGGGCAAATCGGTGATGTTGTCCTCCAATTGCAGCAGTTCCTCGATGCGCTGCAGTGCGGCGAAACCTTTCTTGAAGGATGCGGTGGCGTCGGCTATTGTCTTGACCGGATTGATGATTTGCGAGAACAGCACCAGATAGGTGATGAAGACCTCTGCGGTGAGGCCGTGGTTGCCGGTGATGAGAAAACTGCCTGCTATCAGCAGTATGATGACCATCACCATTCCGATAAAATCGCTAAGCGGCGATGAGAGGTCGCGCAGCCGGTTGATCCTTACAAGCAGCCGGTTGTAGTTATCGTTTTTTTTCCGGAAATTGTCGCTGCGTTCACCGATGTTGTTAAACGCCTTGATTATCCGCAGCCCGTACAGGCTCTCTTCGGAGAGCGCCACCATTTTCCCCTCCTCCTGCCTGGCTGTGACGGCATGTCGTTTCAGCCGTTTCTGCACCAAGCTGATGAGAAGGGCGGCAAGTGGTAGTGTGACAAGTACGAAAAGTGTGAATTTCCAGTCAATGAAAAAAAGCATGCATAGGAAAAGCAGGAGGGTCAGCACCTCTTTGAACAGCTGTTGGACATATTGCAGGATGGAATTGTCCACCTCCTGTATGTCATTGATTACGCGGGATAGTATGTCACCTTTCCGGTTGTGGGTGTAGTATGCGAGCGGAGCGGTCATCAGACGTTGGAAACATTGGTCCCGCAGGCTTTTCAGAATGCGGGTTCTCATTGGAACCGTACAGCGCATTGAGAGGTAGACAAAGCAGTTTTTCAGAAGGAAAAGGGTAAAAATGAACAGAATTACCGCTATAAGTGCAAATGATGCGCCTCTGGCCTGCACCACACGCCCAAGCATGTATTGCAGGCCGTCCATAAGATATTCGGAACTGAAATGCGGTTCCGGCGGCGTGGTCACCATCTCGGACGGATTGAAAACCAATGCAAGAAATGGTGCCAGCATTGTAATGGAGAAGATGGAGAAGAACACGGCAAAAGCGTTCAGGAGCAGGATTATGAGTATCCTGCCTCCGTATGGCTTGAGCAGCCGTGCCGTTTTCCTGTAGTCACCGGCCATGTTCAGGGCTTGTCCGATATGAATTGTGTCCCGTCAAAAATGTAGCCCAGACAGAGACTGTCCTGTTGTGTGGAAGTGGCTGGATGACGCAGCAGCCGTACTGTCCGCTGCCTGCGGTCAAATACTGCCTGTGCTGTCTCCTTTTCACTGTAATGCACTGCGGCGAACGGACGTGCCCCTTCAAAGGCGGGGTATTTGAAGTCAAGGCTGTCAGGAAGCGCATTTATACATCCGAATCCCTTGTAAAGATGTTCGTTGCCGTGTGACCCCGTATAACATAGCAGATATAGCCGCACAGAATCACCATTACGAAAAAGGGGATGCAGCGATTCAATCCGGCCGGTCAGGAAATCGGTCTCATCGTGTGTGCGCCCGGTACCTTGGAACGCGGCGATAAGACGGTTGTCGTCCGTCCGGTATTGGAACACATTGATGTGGCTCTGCTGTCCCGGGGCGATGTGTTCATCCCAGGCATAGAGGCGCAACCTCTTGTCCGGTGAAATTATGCTGTGAAGCATCGGATGCCGGATGCCGCCTGCAATGCTTTTTGAATCCTGCAGCAGGTCTAACAGGTAGTGTATGGCCATGTAGTTCAGCGAATCCACCGTTTCATAGCTTAAAGAATCCGATTCCGTCTCTTTTTTCAGTTGGTCAAGAAGGTTGCAGAATTTGGCGCGCTTGGCTGTGAAGCTTTGTTCGGGGATTTGATATGACTGTATGAATTCCCTTACCTTAAGCGGGTCGTTCCCCGTCCCGCTGATCACCTCAATGCCGCTGCCCGCTCCGGTGCGTGCCAGTGAATAGGTGGTGGTCGGGTCGCTCATCTCCTCCTCCTGCCCTGATCCAGCAGGCTGCCTGTGGCAGGTAGTGAACAGCAGGCAGGCGCAGAAGAGGATGGCTGATGTGAAGTGGCGATGTCTCATTGTTGTTCGCATGTCGGTTCTTTTTTTACGTTTCTTTTTGAAAGAAGGCTTATGACAAGCAGTACGGTGATGCAGGCGGAAAGCACTGTCGTAAGACCACGGACCCCTGCATTTTTCTGGGCAAAACCCAATATAGGGGACACAATGGCTCCGCCCACAATTGCCATCACCATCAGTGCGCTGATTTCATTGGCCTTTTCCGGAACCTTGTCCAGGGCCAGCCCCATGCACATGCCAAAACTGTTTGCGGTCATCAGGGCTGCCACGAAAACGCAGGCCAGAAATGCGGTGGGGCTGCCAGCGAAGAAGATGCATACTGTGGCGGCAAGGCCGACTCCCATGAACCAGGGGAAGCATTTTGCTGCTGAAACCTTTGCGAAGAGTATGGCGCCGAGTGCCGCGGCAATCGTCTTTGCGACAAAGTAGACTGTCGGTGCCATGCCCGCCTTGTCCAGATCCACATGGTAGGCGTTTTTCATGTATTCCGGCATGGTGACGGCAAACCCCACGTCGGTGCCTACAGAAAAGAGGATGCCGATGGTCATCGCCAATACGAACGGGTGCTTCAGCATGGCCATGCAGGATTTGAAACTGGTGCTGTTTCCAGCCTCCTTTCCGCTTTGACGTTCATCAGCTATGGGGGTGAGGAGCAGCCACAGGGCGGCCAGCACGGTCAGCAAAGCGTAAAGCGGGAACAGCAGTTTCCAGTTGCCGCAGAGTGTTGCTGTAAGGTAGACAAACACTGGTGTGAGAGCGGCGCATATCGCCTTTACAAACTGTCCGAGCGATATGCGGCTGGTGAGCTGGTCGGCAGGGACTATGTTCGACATCAGTGCCGGCAGAGCCGCCTGGATGATGGTGTTGCCGATTCCTAACAGTGCGAACGATATGAAATAGACCCAAAACCTTTCGGCATTGGCTGCCATCGGAAGCAGCATGGCGAAAAGGGTCACTGCAAGGGAGAGCAGCACGGTGTTTTTCCGTCCTATTTTTCCGCACAGGATGCCGGTCGGTATCGAAATGAGGAAGAACCAGATGAAAATCATTGATGGCAGGAACCCTGCCGTCACATCCGAAAGCTGACATTCGGCCTTTACCTGGTTCAGGACTGTGCCTATAATGTCACAGAATCCCATCACAAAGAATCCGGCCAGTATCGGCAGTATCGCAAATCTGTTTTTTGTCTTCATATTTTCAAATGTTTTGTAAGTTGTCTAATCCATGTTGGCGACTGCTATTGCTGCGTAGTCCCCGACCGATTCGCCCAGCCCTGCGGGCACTATGCGGCAGACCTTCCGCGCAAGCGGCAGAGCATCCTGTGCAATCAGCGGCTCCATTACTGGCAGGAAGAGGTCTGCATTGCGCATGTACACGCCGCCGAGCACAATCACTTCGGGGTTCAGTATGTCAATGGTGTAGGAGAGAATGGTGGCAAGTTTTTCCGCAGATTCGCGGAAAACGCCGTTGAAAAATGGATCCCCGGCCCGCACGCGGTCGAAAATCTCCTTAGTGTCGGGTGTGCCGATTTCCAGTCCCTGCTCCTTGGCGCGGATGACTGCAAGCCGGGCAATGCCCGCTCCGGAGCAGAAACCCTCCGCGCTGCCCGCCTTGTTGTATCCGACCGGTCCGTCGGGAGCAAGGCGGATATGTCCGATCTCCCCGGCGTTGTCGTTGGTGCCTGAGTAGAGTTTCCCGTTTAGGACTAATCCGGCACCCAAGCCTGTGCCGAAGGTCATGAAGACCATGTTCCGTGTGCCGCGCCCCGCACCATAGAGGTACTCCGCCCATGCACAGGCGTTGGCGTCGTTCTGCAGGTGTACCGGTACGTCGAAGCGTTTGCGAAAATGGTCCGTTACCGGCACCTCGTCCCATCCTGGCAGGTTGGGCGGACTTAGCACAACCCCGCGTTCGGAGTCCAATGGGCCTCCGCAACTGATGCCGATGTTGGCAAGTTCAAAATCCCCCATGTTGTCCCGTAGTGCCATGATGCGCTGTTCAAAGGCTGCAAGAACCTCCTGCCACTGCAGACCTGCGGTCGGGAACGCCTCACGCGCCGCAATCCTTATTTCATCGTTCGCGCATACGCCAGCTGAAACGGCGCACTTGGTGCCTCCAATGTCAAGCCCGATGGAATATTTCATTATATAATATATTTATTGTCAATATATTTTTTGGTTATCCAAGTTTTCGGAAACCGATTATGCAAAGATAGGCAAAGAAGCAATACAAATTTTGTGATGCGGAAAAATTTTCATGCCTTCTGCCTGCATAAGCAAAAAATGAGTACTTTTGCAAACACATTTTTTATGGATACACATGGAAAACACATTGAAGGAATTTGACGAGGCGGTTGCCGCATGTAGGGAGCTGTTTCTGAAAAAAATGGACGACTACGGCCTTTCGTGGCGGGTGCTCCGGCCCATGTCCATCACCGACCAGCTTTTCATCAAGGCGCAGCGGATACGCAGCATAGAGGAGAAGGGATGCCAGTTCGTGGGCGGTATCGGGGACGACATCCGTTCCGAATACATGGGCATTGTCAACTATTCTGTCATGGCGCAGATCCAGCTTGCCGAAGGCTCCGGCACGTCGGAGGGCGAGTCTCTTGACAAGGTGCGGGTGAAGGAATGGTACGACCTGCATGTCCGCAACGCGCGTGACCTGCTGAAGAACAAAAATCACGATTACGGCGAGGCGTGGCGTCAGATGCGCTTCTCCTCCTATATTGACATTATATTAATGAAGCTGATGCGGGTGAAGCGTATTGAGGACCACCAGGGCGGCACCTCCGTTTCGGAGGGGCTGGAGGCCAACTACTACGATATTTTCAATTACGCTGTGTTCGCGTTGATAATTATGAACGAAAACAATAAGTTATGAATCATTATTCCTCCAATCGGATGGTTACAAGGGAACGCAAGGATGCCTCGTATTATCTGCGGCATGCCTGCAGGCTGTTCATCGGTGTGCTGTTTGTTTTTTCCGCCTATGTCAAAGGGGTGGATCCGTTCGGATTCTCCTTAAAAATTGAGGAGTACCTGATGTCGTTCGGGATGGATTTTCTGGCTCCGCTATCCATGGTCGCCGCATGCGGCATGCTGCTTGTGGAGTTTTTGATCGGGGTTGCCATGATATGCAATATCCAGATACGTTTTTTCTCCTGGGTGCTGCTTCTCTTCATGTGTTTTTTCCTGCTTCTGACATTCTACCTTGCTTATGCCCCCTCCATCGCACAGGCCATCAACCGCTGGAACGGCACCTCATATCAAATTTTTGTGCCGGGCGATTGCGGCTGTTTCGGTGATTTCCTAAAGCTGACCAATACCCAGACTTTCTGGAAAAATGTCATTTTCATGTTCCCGACTCTGGTGGTGTTCGCCCAGCGCAGGCGGTTCCGTTCCCAAGATTTCCGCTATGTGACCGAATGGGGACCGCTGCTGCTTGCGGCGCTTTTCATGCTGTTCATGCAGGTGCATTGCCTGCGGCATGAGCCCTGGCACGACTTCCGTCCGTGGAAAAAGGGCCATTTCATTGCCGCCGAGACCTATTCTGAGGCTCCGCAGGTCGATTATGTCTTCCGCTACAGGAACCTGTCGGACGGTTCGCTTCGTGAAGTCACGATGGACGAACTCACCTCCATTTCTGAGGACAGTGCGCGGAATGCGGAGTTTGAAGCCGGTTTTGAGTATGTCGACCGGGTGGAGAAGGTGTTGAAGAAAGGGGTGGATGCCCGTCTCACCGATTTCTCCCTTATGGATGCGGAAACAAGGGAGGATGTCAAGTTGGACGTGATGGAGTCTGAAGGTTACCATTTTCTGATGATCTTCAGGGATGTGAACGGCACAAAATTTTCCAAACTGGAAAAACTGGACCGGTTAGCGGAACAGTGCCGGCAGAACGGCGTCCCCTTCATTGCGGTGACCGCTTCGCTGCCATCCGATGTGGAGGGTCTGAAGGCCGGATACCCTTTCTATTATTCGGATGCGACCCCATTGAAGACTGCCTTACGGAACAATTTGGGACTCATTTTGTTGAAGGACGGATATGTGCTGGACAAATGGGCTTTCCGCGATGTTCCCACATTTGATGTTTTCCAGTCAAAACAGCAGAAATACGAACGCAGGCTTAAACGCTACCAAAGGCGCGAGCCGCCTGTGCTGCCAAACGGGGACACGCTGCAACTGAAACCACTTTCAATTCCTGATGAATCTGTATCTGACCATGAATGAAATTTTTTTGAGAAACAACACGCTCTCCCAATTCGTGATGATTACTGACGACGCCACAATTGCCTCCGTCATCGGGCGGATGCGTGCGGAGACAAAGCGTTACATCCAAGCTTCAGGGCTGAAATCCCTGGTGGTGGGCATTTCCGGCGGCGTGGACAGTGCCTTTGCCGTAGCACTGCTGCATCCGGTCTGTCAGGAGCTGGGCATCCCGTTGTACGGACGCTCAATCACCATTGAGACCAACAAGCCTGATGAAATAGCCCGTTCACAGGCTGTGGGTGCTGCGTTCTGCGATGACTTCCAGTATCTTGACTATACGGATTGGTACCTGTGTTTCAAACCTCTCATGGAAAAGACCGACGATTCCATGCTTTCAAAGCTGCGGATGGGCAACGTAAAGGCGCGTATCCGGATGATTGTGCTTTATGACTTGGCGCAGCGTGAAAAGGGGATGGTGATAGCCACCGACAATTTCACCGAGTACCTGACCGGATTCTGGACGCTTCACGGTGATGTCGGCGATTACGCCCCCTTCATACATCTTTGGAAGACGGAGGTTTATGCCGCGTGCCGTTATCTCTGCCTTTCCCTGCCACAGCCTCAAAAGGAGGCGTTGATGTCTTGTGTCTGTGCTGTCCCTACCGATGGTCTGGGCATCTCCTCTTCGGATTTGGAGCAGCTTGGTGTTGCCACCTATGAGGAGGTGGACCGTATCTTCTGGCGTTACCTGAACGGGGAGAAGGAACTCGAATCCCATGTTCTGGTGCAGCGATACCTACGTTCCGAATATAAGCGGCGTAACCCGGTGATTTTGGAGCGCCACCAGTTGGTCGGATAGGGGTGGGAATTGTGCCGAAAAATTTAAAATCGCTTCAAATTATTTTGTAAATAGTTAATTATAAATCTATTTATATAATTATTCACTTTTTTAACATTTGTTTGTGGAAAATCTTTCCCGGAAAAATAAGGGCGAATAAATGATAATTGTATACTTTTGCCAATTAAAATAAAATAAGGTTTTTCCTTCGGTTAGGGAGAACTTTATGGAAAATAAAACGTATAAGGAAAGAAAGTCGGAGTCACATTTGGCTTTTTGTAATTAATTGTTAATGAAACGATATGAACTATAGAAGGGTCTGGCTTACGTTGATGGTGCTGCTGTTCGCCTGCACTTGCAGAGGGCAGCAGGATCCCCAGTTTTCGCAATATATGTACAGCGATTTCTGTATAAATCCTGCCATTGCCGGTAGTGCGGGCATCTGTGCCACCACTTTGTTCCGGCAGCAATGGGCGGGTTTTTCCGAATCCTATATGGATGAAAACGGGGAAACACACACCACGGCGGTCGCTCCGCAGGAGATTGTCTTCAATCTGCATTCTCCGGTCAAATTCCTTCACGGCGGTGTGGGCGCCTCCTTCTACAGGGACCAGGAGGGCCACCAGAACAACATCGATGTCAAACTGGCATATGCTTACAAGATGAACATTGGGGGCGGTTTCCTGAATATCGGCCTTGCGTTCCAGATGTCCAACCTCACGGTGCTGGGGGACGAATACCGTCCTGTCCAGCCGGGCGATCCGGTAGTTCCCACCAGCAACCAGAGCGATTTCTTCAAGGATTTGTCGTTCGGCCTCTATTATAAGGATAATGACGACAAATGGTATGCCGGCCTGAGCGTGACCCAGCTGCTGGGTGAACTGATGGGTAATGAAGCGGTGAACACCCACCAGAGCACCACGCGGCATATCTACGCCATGGGCGGCTATTCGTTCCCGCTGCCCATCAACCCTAACTGGCTCATGAAGCCCAGTTTTCTGATCAAGAGCGATGTGGCTAAAACCCAGATTGATCTGACGCTGATAGGGGAGTACCAGAAGGTGCTGTGGTGCGGCGTTTCCTACCGTATGGTGGATGCCATTGTGCTGATGTTCGGTGCGCAGCCCTTTGTCAGCTCATCTTCGGCCATACGCGGACTGCAGGTGGGAGTGGCTTATGACATCACCACCTCCAAGCTCGGTTACACCCACGGGCGCAGCTTCGGCAGCCCGGAGGTCATGCTGAAATATTGCTTTAACATTGTTGTGCCTAAGACCACCTACGGATATAGGAACACCCACTATCTGGGCAACCGTCCGGCGCGGTAGTATATAAATAATATAGTCAGAAATTCTAAAACATATAAAGATGAAAAAGTCGTTTTTAATGTTGGCAGCAGCGGCCCTGGTGATGCTGGGGACCTCTTGCAAGAATGCCGGTAACGGCCAGTTGGTCGGCGTACAGGACCGGCCTGAGTATGTGGAAGTGGTGCCTTTCGGCATGAAGAATATTCCGCTGGGGCACACCATAATCGGTGGGGGCATGGCAGATGCCGCCTACTCCCAGACTTATGCGGCAAAAAATGTGACAGTCCAGGCCTTCTGGATGGACGAGACCGAAATCACAAACAACGAATACCGCCAGTTTGTGATGTGGGTGCGCGATTCCATCGCACATGTGCTGTTGGGCGAGGCCGAAGTTGAGGAGGATAACCAGCATTTCAAGAAGTACAGGAGAGGCGAGAACGAGGGCGAGGTCATTGAGCCGCGTCTGATCAACTGGAACACGCCGATTGACTGGGATTCCAAGGATGAGGAGTACCAGGCGGTTCTGGCCAACTTGTACAGTTCGCCTGCCGGCAATGAGCGGTACTACCACTATAAGGCGAAAGATTTGAATGTAAAGATGCTCAATTTCGAATATTGGTGGACAGACCGTCGTGCCTATCGCGATCCTGAGGATCCTGATGTGATGGGTGCCGCCTACAAGGAATTTGACAATAATGATCCGCAAACCAAGGACATGGGTATGTTCTCCAACCGTCCTACGGCCTATAATCAGGGCAAGAAGCCCTTCCTGCGCCGGGAGGTTATCAACATCTATCCTGACACCTTGTGCTGGATCCACGATTTCACCTATTCATTCAATGAGCCTCTGACGGAGAACTATTTCTCACATCCGCAGTATGACTATTATCCTGTGGTCGGTGTGAGCTGGAAGCAGGCACGCGCCTTCTGTGCATGGCGTACCCAGATCCGCAATACCTATATCAGCAGCCATGACTGGGCTTTTGAGAACGAGTTCCGTCTGCCGAACGAGGTTGAATGGGAATGGGCGGCTCGCGGCTACCATGAGAACTCCCCTTATCCCTGGGGCGGTCCCTACACGCAGAACGACAACGGCTGCTTCCTGGGCAACTTCAAGCCGCAGCGCGGCAATTACGCCGCCGACGGTGGTGTGCAGACAATTGTTGTCGCCCACTACCATCCGAACGACTGGGGTCTGTATGACATGGCCGGAAATGTGTCGGAGTGGTGCGAGGATGCCTACAGCGAATCCGCCTACAACTTCGCTCATGACCTGAACATGCAGTACACCTATTATGCCAAGGACAACGATGCGCCTGTGCTGAAACGCAAGGTGGTGCGCGGCGGTTCGTGGAAGGACATCAGCTATTACATGCAGACGGCTGTCCGCAACTACTGCTATCAGGATACGGGCAAATCCTATATCGGATTCCGCTGTGTGCAGTCTTACCTCGGCCGGAACTTCGGCGACAGCAAGACCGCCTCTTCAAACGTGTACTAACAAACATTAAAGAAAATAATAATTACAAATTCCAATACTAAAAAAAAACAAAAAATCATGGGACTGAATGAACTTGTCACTAGTAAGGGTTATGTGAACTTTATGACCAAATTGTACGGATGGGGCGCCTCTGTCGTTATCATCGGTGCGTTGTTCAAGATTATGCACTGGCCGGGTGCCGGTATCGTGCTGACGGCCGGTATGGTCACCGAGGCGTTGATCTTCTTCTTCTCCGCCTTTGAACCGCCTCTGCCTCACTACAACTGGTCACTGGTGTTTCCGCAGCTGGCTATCGGCGAGGAGGCACATGACACCAAGGACAAGAAGGCCTTGAAACTCCCCTCCAATGCACCTATCACGCAACAGCTTGACAATGCATTGACAGAGGCCAAGATTGGTCCCGAACTGCTGGAAAGCCTTGCCTCCGGTATGCGGAATCTGGGTGAGAACGCCAAGAAGCTCTCCGGTGTCTCCGATGCCGCTGCAGCCACCGACGGATATGTCTCCAACCTTTCCAAGGCCGCCGATTCTGTGAAGAACCTCTCCGGCGCCTACAATCGTGTTGCTGAGACGTTGGATAACACCGCCACCAAGTCCGGCCAGTATTTCGAGAACATTGAGAAGGCCACCTCTTCCGTGAAGACCTTGGCCGGCATCTATGAGAAGAATATCGCCACCATGTCGGAGGAGACCGGATTCAATGCCGAAATGGATCGTCTGGCCAAGAACCTCTCCGCCATGAATGCGGCTTATGAGATTCAGATCAAGACTGCCAACAACACCATGAACACCACCAAGAATCTGGACGACTACATCTCCTCGCTGGCCAACAACCTGACGCAGTCCACCGACAGCGTGGCGGCCTACAAGGAGCAGATTGACAAACTGGCCCAGAATGTCAGCAAGCTGAACGGCATCTATGGCAACATGCTGGCCGCGATGAGCAACCGCTAACAAAATTAAAGTAACGGAGTGTTGAATAATTAAATAGAGAAATACATGGGTGCAAAGAATTGTCCGGAAACCCCGCGACAAAAGATGATAGGCATGATGTACCTCGTGTTGACCGCCATGCTTGCCTTGAATGTCTCAAAAGATATTTTAAGCGCTTTTGCAACGGTGAACGGCACATTGGAGGAGACCAATGCCAATTTTACCTCCAAAATTGACGAGACCTATGCTGTTTTTGCCGCTCTGCAGGAAAAGCAGCCCAAAGCGAAACCTTATTACGAAAAGGCTTTGCAGGCCAAAAAGATTTTCGCTGATAATGTGAAGTATATGGAAGATCTGAAACTGGACTTCTTCTGCTACGTTGACGGTAAAAAGCCTGCGGATGTCAAAGGAAAGACTTTGGCGGAAATGGATGCCAAGGACAACTTTGACAAGCCCGGCACCTATTTCATCACCAACAAGAAGGCCGATGAGATGAAGGCCAGGTTCAAGAAGATGAAAAAGGATATCGAGACGCTTGTCGGAGACGGCTTCAAGCTGAAGGGTCTGGATGTTGACGCCAAGTTTAAGGATCACGATGAGACAGTTTCGTGGGAAAACCACAATTTCGAGCATGTGGTGGCGGCCGGTGTCTACACGCTGCTGAACAACATGGTTGGTGAGATGAAGAACATGGAGTATGAGACGGTGAAGCATCTGATTGACCAGATTGACGCCGGCAGCTTCAAGTTCGACAATGTGAGCGCAAAGGTTATTCCTAACAGCCGTATTGTCTTCTCCGGTGACGCTTTTGAGGCCGACATCATTGTGGCAGCCTCCGATTCCCGCCAGGCGTTGGAGGTATATTGGGGCGGTGGCCGTACGCAGGCTACCGAGGCTGATATCCCCAACCTGAAAAAGGAGGTGAGCGACAGCGGTGGTGTGGTGCATCTGCGGATTCCGACAGGTGGCATTGGCGACCAGAAGTTCGCAGGTGTCATCAAGGTTCAGGGACCTGATACCGCCACATATTATCAATTTGCCGAATCCTATACGGTGACCAAGCCGACCGCGGCTGTGGCTGGCGAAAAGATGAACGTCTTCTATGCCGGCATTCCAAATCCTGTGACCATTTCCGCTCCTGTGGCTTCTGAAAAGCTGCGTATCAACTGGGGTGGTGCTTCCGCCACTTCGCTGGGCGGTGGACGGTATGATGTCCAGGTGCCGCAAAGCATGTCGGGCAAACCCATCACCATCACCATCAGTGCGGATATGGGCAACGGCAAGTCTCAGGCCATGGGTAAGACCGAATTCCGTGTTAAGCCGGTTCCGGAGCCTACCGCCACCATCGGCGCAGGCATCACTTCCGGTCGTCAGGCAAAGGATGTGCTGTTGGCCAACCCGATGATTGTGGCCTCCATGTCCAAGGATTTCAACTATGAGTTGCGCTGGAATGTGCTTTCCTATAAAGTCACCTTTGTCAAGAATAATGTGGAAGAGGCCCCGATCATTGTCAAGGGCAACCGTTTCCCGGACAATGTGGTCAGTAAGATCCGTTCGGCTTCCTCGGGTACACAGATGGAGATTTCAGAGATTAAGGTGCAGAGTATTGCCGGCGCCCGCACACTTAAGACCATTCTGGTCCGTATCAAGTAGCTTAACTTAAAAACATATAGTCATGAAAGCGATCAAATTAGCCATCTTGCTGGTGCTCTTTACCTCCCTTTCGTTCGCTCAGGTGATTGAAAGTGAGGCGGGCAGTGAATCCACTCCTGCGGCTCCCAAATCAACCGCCAAACCGATTCGTGCGCCCATAGACCGGCCATGGGTGGAGCAGAACCTTGCCGACAACAAGCCGATTGCGCTCCAATCCATAAACAGGGATTACCTGAAAGACGCCACCTTGATTTGGCGCGTGTTGGATTTGCGGGAGAAGATGAACCATCCGCTCTATTTTCCGACAGAGGTTAAGGGTAATTGGAGAAGTCTGATGCAGATTATTCTGGATGCCATCGACTCCTCGGAAAACAATCCGGAGCCGTTGCGGGTCTACACGGATGAGAACATCAATATCCCCATGTCGTCTGAGGAACTCAGGGCAAGCATGGGAGAGACCAAGCGGATTGAGCTGCTTAACGACTGGGGCGATCCTATCGGAGATTCCACCATCTTCATTGCATGGGGTGCCAAGGATGTTTTCCAGTACATCCTGAAGGAGTGCTGGTATGTGGATAATCAGCGTTCCATGCTGGATGTCCGCATCATGGCCCTTTGTCCGATGTTCTGGTATGAACCTCAGACCGATGTGACCTCTGAGGAGGCCGATGAGGACATGCCGGGTGTCACCAACCGCCGTTGGCGTCAGTTCAGTTGGATTGACTACAACGAAATCCGTCCTTTCCTGGCCAGGAATGAGGTGTTCAACACCCAGAATTTTGCCCAGAACCGCACTTTTGACGATTTGTTCCTGCAACGCCGTTTCTCCAGCTTTATCAAGGCCAAGGGAAATGTGTACGACCATCGTGAAATCAACCAGTACATCGTGAACGGTCTGGATCAGATTTTGGAAGCTGAAAAAATCAAAAACGAAATTCGCGAGAAAGAGCATGACATGTGGGAATTCTAAATCCCAACACTTTACGATAAAGCGGACGAAAGTCCGCTTTTTTTTTGCCTTTTTGTGCGTGACCAACCGATAAAATGGCTACTTTTGCAGAAATGAAACACTATCCCTGTTATGAAGAAAATCACACTGATCCTTTTCCTTTTCCTATGTGTGGAATGGTCGTTTGCGCAATCCGTGCGCTTTCTGTTTTCCGCAGCCTCAGCTTTTGCGGATGAGGGGCGATGGGTGGCCGGATGCCAAAGCCAGTGCCGTCTTGCAGGCACATTTACCGCTTTTAGCGGTCTGACACTCCCATTTGATGGTGACAAGTCGTCATCTTTTCTGCTGCAGCGTGAGCAGTTGGGGGATTTCAGGCGTTTGCGGTGCGATGCCGCCTATTCGCAATCTTTCGGTGGAATCTTTTCTCTTGCAATCTGCTGCAGTTACCACTCGCTCTCATTCAGCGACCCCTTCTATGGATGCAAGCGTGGTGCGGCGGTTTCACTCTCCGCCTGTTTCAGACCTGCTGCGACTTATTCTGTAGTGTTTGCTTGGGAAAACCCTTTCGCTCTTCCATATTGGGTGGATGGGGAGCAGCGGGAGCGGATTCCGTCAGGGTTGCGTGCGGCCTGTGTGTATCGTGGCATGGAGTCGCTTACTGTCACGTTAGGTGCTGAAAAGAATTGTTTCCAGCCTGCCTCATACGGCTTGCTGCTTGAGGGGAGTCCCGCCGAAAGCTGGCGGTGGAGGTTGGGCTGCGGATTCCCGTATTTCCGGTTGCTTGCAGGAGGCGGAATTGTCGGAAAACGTTACCGGTGCGATTTTTTTGCCCTGCTTCACAGCGGATGGGGGCCTTCGCTGTGCCTGTCGGTCAGCCGCGGATTCCGGAGCGGTGGGAAGGGAGGTGACCATGAATAGGGCTCTTTTTTTGACACTTTTTTTCTCCCCTTGTCTGCTGTTTGCCCAATGGAGTGACACTTCGGATTACAGGGAGGAGGACGGTTATATGGGACAATGGCAGGTTGAGGAGCGTCTGGAGCAGTATGCCGAGTCGGGTGGCGATGTGCCGGACGGCAGCGACCTGCAGGATGCTTTGGATGAATTGAGGGCACATCCGGTCAACCTGCATTTGGCGGATGACGCCTGCCTGGGCGGTTTGTTGGGGCTTACCGAATATCAGCGGTACCAGTTGCGCCGCTACATCTTTCTGCACGGCCATGTGCAGACTCCGCAGGAGCTGGCGGCTGTGGAAGGCTTTTCGGAGTCGGTGGTGCGCAGGATTATGCCCTATGTGACTTTCGGAAAACCTCCGGAAAGGAAACCTGTGCGATGGAACCGTCTTGCATCCGGAAAATCATCCTGTCTGCTGCGTTGGGGCAGGGTGCTTGAGCCTCAGCAGGGATACAGGAGGGTGCCGGATTCCATCCGTGCGCTTTCTCCGTGGAGCCTTTATGAGGGGAGTGCGGATGCCCTGCTGCTGAAATACAGTTATCGTTGCACCGAAGGCATCAATGCCGGTTTTGTGGCGGAAAAGGATGCTGGTGAATCCTTTTTCCGCGCCTCCAATCCGCATGGTTTCGACTATTTTTCAGGTTATGTGCAGTATCAGGGAAAGGGTAGGGTCAGACGGTTGGTGGCCGGAGACTATCAGCTGCAGTTCGGGCAGGCTTTGGCAATGGGTATGGGTTTCCGGCCGCGCAATGCGGATCCTGGGACGGTTTGCGATGCCGCCTACGGCTTAAAGGCTCATACAGCAGCGAACGAAAGCCAGTTCTTTCGTGGCGCCGCTCTGACATTCGGATGCTGGAAATGGATGGAAGCCACTCTGTTCCTATCCATGCGCCATGCGGATGCAGTCTTGTCTGATTCCGCATACACATCGAGGAGCGTTACGGGTTATCACCGTACCGCTTCGGAAATCGCAAAGGAGGATGCGGCAAGGGAGTTTTCTGCTGGCTGCTATTTGGTTAGGAACGGCAGATCCATGCATGTCGGAGCCGGTTGCTATCTTTTGCGCGAGGCGATGCCGTTGCTGCCTTCGGACAAGACTTATGCCCGTTTTCGCTTCAGTGGTGGGAGCCTTTGGAACGGCAGTACGGATTTCACTTGGAATTTGGGGCATACGACATTGTTCGGAGAACTGGCCTGCAGTGGGAACGGAAGTGCCGCATTTGTAGGCGGAGCAGTGTGTGAGGCGCAGGAGTGCCTGCGTTTTTCCCTGTTGTTGCGGCTGCTGCCCAAAGATTACCAAGCCATACCGGATGTATTGGACGGCTCTTACGATTTGTCCAACGTACAAAGCCTTCAATTGTGTTGTCGGATGCTGCTGGGGAAACGGGGGACGTTGGATGCGGACTGGAGTTATTGCCGTTACCCGTGGCTCAGGTATCAGACGGATGCCCCTTCGCAGGGCTCCGCACTGCGGCTCCGTTTCTGCACCACCGACCATGGCGGAGGGGCGTGGCTCTTTCTTTATCGGTGGAACAGGAAGGAGGGTAACTGTCAGGATGATGCGTTGCGCATCATCCAACCGGATGATCTGCATGCCTCCCGAGTGCGGTGGGAATGGAAACCGGTGGAACGGTGGCGCATCAGGTTGCAGTGGGACGGAACTCTCTATGGCGGGGCGGACAGCTGGTCGAAGGGCGGGATGTGGTCGCAGCAGCTCTCCTGTTCGTTGCGGAAAATCCGCTACAGCCTCTCTTTTGCCTGTTTCGACACCGATTCCTATCAGGCGGCCCTCTATCTGTCCGAGCAGGATGTTCGGTATGCCACTTCGGTCGTTTCTTGCAGCGGCAGAGGGGTGCGGTTGTATGGCCTTGTCACATGGCGATTGTCAGCGGCATGGAGCATGCAGGCGAAGCTAACCTGCTGCTGTTATGCCGACCGTGATGCGGTTGGAAGCGGAGCGACACAAATTGACAAACCGCATAAAACGGAAATTAGGCTGCAATGGATATGGAAAGGATAATAAACCGGAACAAATTCCGTTATACAATATATAATATGGAGGCAATATGTCAGAACTGGATTTGGGAGTTATAAGCCAATTTGGAAATATAGAGCTGATTGCAAAGCAGTTGGTGGAGGGATTCATTACCGGGCTTCATCAAAGTCCGTTTCATGGCTTTTCGGTTGAGTTTGCCGAATACCGGCCATACAATGCGGGCGAATCCACCCGCAACATCGACTGGAAACTGTATGGAAGGACAGACAAACTCTTCATCAAGCAGTATGAGGAGGAGACAAACCTCCGCTGCCAGCTGCTGATAGATGTCTCATCCTCCATGTCTTTTCCCAAGCGGGAGAGGTATTCACTGGAGCATCCCAACAAATTGTGGTTTTCAATATACGCTGCCGCTGCAATCATCCAGATGCTGCGCCAGCAGCGTGATGCTGTCGGGCTGACTTTGTTCGACAATAACATCCGCTTCCATTCAAGGGCAAAATCCAGTCCTGTCCATATCAAGCAGCTGTTCGCCGAAATGGAAAAGATGCTTGAGCCCCAGCCGGAAGCGGAACGCCATGCCACCGGAGTGGTCGATACCCTGCACGAAATAGCGGAGCGTATCCACCGGCGGTCGCTTGTCGTGCTGTTCAGCGACATGTTCGATTTCCAGCAGGATCCGGAGGCGTTGTATCTGGCTTTGCAGCATCTGCGGCACAGCCGTCACGAGGTGATACTGTTTGAGGTCTGCGACCATTCTATGGAGGTCGATTTCGCGCTTGACAACAGGCCCTATCGTCTGATTGATATGGAAAGTGGTCGGGAAATGAAACTCAATGCATCGGAAATTAAGGAGATATATCGTAAACGGATGCAGGCATACCGCGATGAGCTGAAGGTCCGGTGCGGCCAATACCAGATTGACCTTGTGGAGGCTGATATCAATGAGGGGTTCCAGAAGGTTCTGATGACATATTTCCTGAAGCGGAAACGAATGCCATGACAATAAAAAAACACTAACCTTATGCACAAAAACAAACTGATTGATTCCGGCCACCCTGCCGATGAACTGCCAAGGGAGAAGATGCAACGGTCCGGCCCTGAAACCCTGACTGATGCGGAGTTGCTTGCCATCCTGCTCCGTTCCGGAACGGTCCGGGAGAATGTGTTGGAACTTTCTCAGCGCATTTTGGCGGATTGTGACGATAATCTTGTCACCTTGTCACAAAAAAGTATAGAGGATTTTCTCCGCTATGGCGGTGTGGGTGAGGCCAAGGCGGTCACACTGATGGCCGCGCTTGAACTGGGCAAGCGGCGGCGTGCTTCGGAGGTGGTGCTCCGGAAAGTGATTCTGAACAGCGCCGATGCGTATGAATATATTCAGGACAGGCTTACCGATTTGGACCATGAGGAGTTCTGGCTTATCCTGCTGAAAGGCAGCCATGAAATAATCGGTAAGGTCCGTGTGAGCACGGGAGGTTCGGATGCGACTGTTGTGGATTGCAAGATGGTAATCAAACATCTCATAATGAAAAATGCGGCGGCGTTCATCGTCTGCCACAACCATCCCTCGGACTCCCTGTCGCCAAGTTCACAGGACAGGCAACTTACACAAAACATGCGTAGTGCAGCCAATTTGTTTGAAATCCGGATGCTTGACCATATTATAGTCGGCAACCATGGATACTACAGTTTCAAGGATGAGGGGCTGTTATGAAGAAAAATATTATTTGATTTTTAGTGATTGAGTATATTTTTTTTTTCTATTTTTGCAGATTCGTTCCGTCTGTTTGAGATAGTCGGAGTTTGTTAATTTAAATATTTGATTATGATATATTTAGATAATTCAGCCACTACCTTTCCAAAACCCGATGTGGTTTACGATTTCATGACCGGTTTCTACCGCAAGCATGGGGTCAATCCGGGACGCTCCGGCTTTGACGCGGCGTTGGAGACGGAGGAGATTGTGTTGAACACAAGGAAACTGCTCACCAATCTGTTTAACGGTGGCGGCGATCCCAATCGTTTGACATTCAGTTATAATGCGACGGATTCGCTGAACATCATCCTGCAGGGTCTGTCGGAGAAGGGCGATCATGTGGTCACCACGATGCTTGAGCACAATTCGGTGCTTCGTCCGCTCTACTGCATGCAGGAGCAGGGGATTATCGAAGTGACGCACGTGCCGTTCGATGCGGCGGGATATGTGGATCCGGACGATATCCGCAAGGCAATCCGCAAAAACACCAAGTTTGTTGTGGTGACCCACTGCTCCAATGTGATAGGCACTATCCAGCCGCTGGCCGAAATCGGTAAAATTTGCCACGAGGCCGGTGTGCTGTTTGTGGTTGACGGCAGCCAGGGCGCCGGTTCCGTACCGATGGACATGGTGGCCAACAATGTTGACGTATATTGCTTTACCGGCCACAAGTGCCTGATGGGACCGACCGGTATCGGCGGCTCCTACGTGCGCGAGGGGGTGACGGTGCGCCAGACCCGTTTCGGCGGCACAGGTGTCCGTTCCGCCTACCCCAAGCATCTGGAGGAGTATCCGTGGAGGCTGGAGGCCGGAACCCTGAACCTGATCGGTGTGGCCGGGCTGAATGCCGGTGTGAAATGGATTACCGGGCAGGGGATTGAAAACATACATGACCGTGAGATGGCCCTTTGGAAAAAGCTCCGCGACGGCCTTCGTGAAATCGATGGTGTGACGGTATATTGCGCCACTTCGGTTGAGAACCAGAATCCGGTGCTGAGCTTCAACATCCGCGGATTTGAGGCGGGTGACGTGGGCACAATGCTGGATGTCGACTACGACATAGCATGCCGCACCGGCCTGCAGTGCGCCCCGAAGGTGCATGAGGGTTTGGGCACCATCGATATCCACGGTACGGTCCGCCTGAGCATCGGCGCGTTCAATACCGAAAAGGAGATTGACACGGCGATAGGGGCGGTGCGCGAAATTGCGGCCATCAAAAACTAACTGCAGCCTGAACAATGCTGGTCGTTGACCATACAATACTGCCGGAAGCACTGTTTTCACAGTGCTTCTGCTGTGATTTGCAGCGGTGCGGAGGTGCCTGCTGCATCGAAGGGGATGCCGGTGCTCCGCTTGAGGAGGAGGAGGTTGGCGTACTGGAGGATCTGCTGCCAGACATCCTTCCCTACATGACGGCGGCGGGGCGTGAGGTGGTGGAAAAAGGCGGCGTGTTCGACTACGACATGGAGGGTAGCCTGGTGACGCCGCTGGTGAACGACCTAGAGTGCGCCTTCATGTATGAGGAGGAGGGCTGCGCCTTTTGCGCCATCGAGAAGGCTTTTCTGGAACAGCGCATTCCTTTCCGCAAGCCCATTTCCTGCCACCTGTATCCCATCCGGATTGAACGCAAGAACTATTATGACGTGCTGCAATACCACAGGTGGGACATCTGCGACCCGGCGCGCGCCTGCGGCGCTGAAAAGGGGATTCCGCTTATCGATTATCTGAAGGAGCCGCTTGTGCGCAAGTACGGGGAGGAGTGGTACCGAAAGGTTCAGGATGCACTGGCGAGCCGTAAGGAGGCTTCGTCCGTGTTGAAAAAATGACAGGGCGGCACCTGGCGGTGCCAACCCTGTCTGTAAAACTAAACTAAACTCTCAATTTAAAAATCAGTACAAATCTATTGCGAATCCTGCACGGATGGGGTACAGTTTCTTTTCCCCGTCACAGTCCAGCACGGGCAGCAGTGACTGTTGCACATATAGTTCACCCCAGCTGAAGTCCACCGATGCGCGTGCATCCAGCTTGAACAGGTTCACATTCTCCATATCAATGTACTTTTGTTTGTCAGTTTCCCTGTAACTGTAATGCTTAAACTTTCCCTTCAGCTTGACATGCGCATTGGTGGCATAGCCGGGAATCAGTTCCAGATGAAACCCGAATGAGCGGTTGCTGCTGAACTGGTACCCGATAGGGGCTGTCACATAGGTCACGGTATATTTCACCTTTGTTGCGGGAATCCCTAGATAATCATAATAACCGTAGTGTCCTGGAATCTTTGAGCGGTAGTTGTCCCATGCCAGTCCGATGCCAAGCTTCACCGCATGATGACTGTTGAACCAATAGCGTTCCGAAGCCTCAAACGACAACGCGGAGAATGAGATATGGGTTTCAGGTTCGGTCGGCATGCCGATAAAGTATTTGGTGAATGAAGGCAGGTCCCCGTTCCAGGCCAGGAAACCCCAGTTGAATTGCATCCCAAATCTCCAGCCTTTATTTTTATACTCTTTGGAAATCATAGCTTTAGCGTTTCGCTTGGTTGAATCTTTCGGATGTGTCGTGGTTAAGGCTGTCTGAGGATTGTTGCACAAAAGGGACAGTTCATACAGGCCGCCGCCCAGCTCCTTGAAAAATTCCTCCCATTCACGTTTGGTGTCCAGCCTCCCTTCCATGCGGATTGAGGTGTCGCCACACGAATATGCATGTATTTTTACTAAGGTGGCGCTGTCTGTCCTTACAGTTACGGTGTCCTTCTGTTGTGCCCATAAGGAGGTGCAGATGCCGAAAGTGATCAGTCCGGACAAAAATATTTTTTTCATGTTCCGTTGTTTTATTTGTTATTGGAAATAATTCGGTTATAATGACATGTAGAGTCCTATCCGCACCGGATAAATGGAACTTCCGTATTCGGTGCAGATAGGCAGGAGCGAGGGCTGCAGGTAGAGGCTGAAATCCGGTGTGCCGATGGAGAGCCGCACATCAAATTTCCATTGTTCCATCCGGTTGTTCACATTCTGCTTGAAGGTATATTTGGCGTTTGGGGAGCCCCATCTGGTTTTCAGCATGGCCTTCATCAGAATCCCCGGAACTGCCTCGACGGAAAAGCTGACCTTGCGGTTGTCGAAGGTGTAGCCGACCGGCAACTGCAGGTAGCCGAAACGGATTTTGCCTTTGTCGTAGATGCTGCGGCCACCATCGGAATATGCGACTTTGGAACTTTCATCCACTATATTATCAAGATGGTTGTTCTCCGGCGAGGGCAGCCGGTAGTTGTCGTAGGAGATGCCGATGCCGATGCTCAGGTTGTTGCACCAGTTGAGCCAGTATTTCTCCTTAATTTCCCAGGCGATGCTGGAGAGAGACCAGTGCATTTCGTCGGATGCGGGATATTCCAGGTATCCCGAAAAATAGCTGGCGTTCCCTTTCCAGAACAGGAAGCCGCAGTAGAGGTCCGATTCGGTCTCCCACCTGTGGCGGAGGGCTTTCGCTTTTCCGGTAGGGGCGGCGGCAACGGTGTCGCCACTCTTTTTCGTAGTGGTTGCGGGGCTCTCGCTTTTCTTTTCGGGAGATGAAAATATGTCATACAGTTTGCTGCCGGCATCGTTCCATGCTTCACGGAATTTCAACTTGTTCGAATCGCTTTCGGACTGCTCCATGTTCTCCGACAGTTCTGCTGGGAGCTGGTTCGGCAGTGCCGTGTTGAACTGTGACCCTCCGACGATTTGGTAGGCACGCACATCGTAGGCCTTGGTCTCCACCAGATACTTGGCGTTGGTGGAGACAATCTGGTACAGTTTGTCAATGTACATGGGGCTTTTTATCCGCATGACGGAATTGTTCTGTAAAAAGATGGATACCGCATTCACCCTCAGCGTATCCTGGTTCTGCACCGTAAATCTGGAGGCGTCCAAGGCTTTCAATTCGCGGATTGGCCATGCTGTAAGTGCGGTGGCTGTCACGCAGGCGGAATCTTTCAAGTTGAAGTGGAGATTGCTGCTGCAGGTGTCTGTCAGTGTCAGCACATACTGGCAGGGCTGGTCCAGTACCAGCGTTTTGCCCGTAAGGTTGCCTGAGGTGACATCCTTTTTGTCCGATTTCACATCCAGTTTGTTTTGTTTTCCGCTCCGCAGCTCGACCTGTGCGTTGCCGCCCACTTCAACCTTTTTGATTTCCGGCAGCAGCTGGTGGTAGACCCTTACCGTGTCCGTGCGCTGTGCCGAAAGTGGGGCGCAGCACCCGCCGAGAATTAGTCCGGCGAGTAAAATCTTTTTCATATTCATTGTGTTGGATTTTAATGTTTTCATGTGATCAGATATTGGATTAGTTAAATAAATTGGATACATTGTCATAAGCTTTAATAACATTTTCCGTGCGGGCAAGCAGCTTCTCCACCATCACTCCGCCTTTTTCTTCGGGAGCCAGCCAGTTTGCTATGCCCTTCGCTATCCGGTAGAGCCTGCCGTGCTGTTCGGGCGTTTTTTCCGATGGCTCCTCCTCCGGTGTTATGGAGACCAAGCAGTCCGTGTAAATGTCAATCTGAACAATCACCACGCTGTCGTCCGTTGTTGCGGCATCGGGCAGCGGCGTGGCGGCTGTGTTGGCCCTCTCCGCATTCTCCGGTGCCGTTACGATTGCGGACGGCTGCACTCCGGCATCGGCCATCAGATTGGTTCCGGTTGTTGCAGGAGCCGTTGCGACGGCATCATTGCCTTTTGCAGGAATGGTGTTGGCCGGTTGCATGGCGGTGGCGGCAGGCTGCGCCGGTTCCGGATTTGTCGCATGTTCCGCTTGTCGCTCCCCGCCATTTTGTGCGGTAAACTCGTTGCCGCCAGTCTGGTGCAGGTGCCGTAGGGTAGTTGGGATGGCGAGGCAGAGCAGCAGTATGACCGCGGCGGCGGAGAGGCTCCGTACAATCCAGCGCGGCATGGGTATTGTCTTAAGCAGCGTCCCTTTGTCAGGGAATTCGGGTGCTGGGGTCACCGGCAGCCGGAACGCAGGGTCGTATTCCTCCAGCATCCGGAGGTATTCGGGATGTGCCGCAAGTAGGGCCTCCACCTCCGCGCGGGCGGCGTCGTCCAGCTCGTTTTCCGCATATTGCAGCAGCAGGGCCTCAATGTCTTCAGTTGTCATATTGTTCATAATTGCTCCTTTCTTTGTTTTTTGTCAGAGGAGGGGAGGGAATAGCCTTCCGCCTCAAGGTGCTTCCGCATGGCAACGCGGGCGCGGAACAGGTAGCTCATCACCTGCTGCTCGCTGACATTTGCGATTTCCGCAATCTCCTTGTAGGCGAAACCCTCCCAGTCGCGCAGCAGCAGGATCTCCTTCTGGATTGCGGGCAGCTTGGCAAGCGTCTTCCGCAGAACATCCTTCAGCTCCATCTGCCGGTATCCGGTGGTTTGTCCCTCCGGCTCCGGCATCGCGCTCATGTACTGCATCTTCACCTGCTCATGCCGGATTTGGTCGATCATCCGGTTCCGCGTTACGGTGAAAAGAAAGCTTTTTGCCTGTTCCATCTCCACTTTGTCAATTTTGTCCCATAACAGCACAAAGGATTCCTGTACGGTGTCTTCGGCGGAGGCTGTGTCGGGTACGAACTGTAGGGCAAAGCGATACAGCGAATCCGAATAGTGTCTGACACAGTTGTTGTACTCCTTTGTGGTCATGTTTTGTTTTACGTCCACTGATAAATCGTTTGAAGGGGGCCAAATATTACAGCCCCCTAAAAAAAAATCTTCACTTTTTTTCGCTGCTCCGCGCGTGGCGGAAAAAAATCCCACATCGCATTTACCGTAGAGACGCAATTCATTGCGTCTCTACATTTTTATTTCCTCCACAGGAATCCCTGTGGATTGGGAAATCTGCTCAGCCGGAATCCCCAACTGTTTCATTTTTGCGGCAATCACGATGCGTTCTTTGGCACGACCTTTCTCAATTCCTTTTTCCAGACCTTCCAGCAGGCCTTCCGCCCGTCCTTCCGCTCTTCCTTCGGCTTTTCCCTCATGAAAGCCCTCCACAACGCC
>DBYD01000027.1 GCA_002309855.1 Bacteroidales bacterium UBA1195 | reverse complement strand
CCGCCGGACTTCTTGGAGTCGTAGTCGAAATAGGCCTGGCTGTATTTGTCGGTGTTGTCGCCGATAATCTTGATGGAGTTCTTGTTCGCTCCCACCGTTCCGTCGGCGCCGAGGCCGTAGAACTTGGCTTCGAAGGTGCCTTTCGGCAGGATGGAAATCTCCGGAAGCACCGGCAGGGAGAGGTTCGTCACATCGTCCACGATGCCGATGGTAAACTGGTTCATCGGTTTGGAGGAGGTGAGGTTGTTGAACACACTCAGGATGTGGGCGGGGGTGGTGTCCTTTGAAGACAAACCGTAGCGTCCGCCGATAATCATCGGTTTGTTGGCGGCGGGGATATCCTTGCAGTTGGCGAAGGCTTCGACAACATCCAGATACAGAGGTTCGCCGTTGGCGCCGATTTCCTTGGTGCGGTCAAGCACGCAGATGCGTTTCACAGTCTCAGGCAGCACTTCGCCGAGATACTTCACACTGAATGGACGGTACAGGTGGACATTCACCAGGCCGTATTTCTTGCCGGCGGCATTTTCCTTGTCGATCACGGTTTTCACCACATCGGTGATGGAGCCCATGGCGATGATGATGTCGGTGGCATCCTTTGCGCCGTAGTAGTCGAACGGACGGTATTCGCGTCCGGTGATGCGGCTCATCTCCTTCATGTATTTGGCCACGATGTCAGGGATGGCGTTGTAGTAGGCGTTCTGTGCCTCGCGGGTCTGGAAGTAGATGTCACCGTTCTGGGCGGTGCCGCGGGTCACAGGGTGCTCGGGATTCAAAGCCCTTTCACGGTAGGCCTTCAAAGCATCCCAATCAATCAGCTTGGCCACTTCGTCCTGGTCGGTGGCTTCCACCTTCTGGATTTCGTGGGAGGTGCGGAATCCGTCGAAGAAATGCAGGAACGGCACGCGGCCCTCAATGGCTGCCAGATGCGCCACGGGAGCGAGGTCCATGATCTCCTGTACGGAGCTGGTCGCCAACATGGCGAAACCGGTCTGGCGGGTGCTCATCACGTCGGCATGGTCGCCGAAGATGGACAATGCCTGGGCCGCCAGGGCACGTGCGCTCACATGGAACACGCCCGGCAACAGCTCACCGGCAATCTTGTACATGTNNGCGGTGTAGGTGGTGGTCAGCGCACCGGCCTGCAATGAGCCGTGCACGGCACCGGCTGCACCGGCTTCACTCTGCATTTCAACCACTTTCACGGTTTCCCCGAAAATGTTCTTTCTGCCGCCTGCACTCCACTCGTCAATGTATTCTGCCATCGGGCTTGACGGGGTGATGGGGTAGATGGCGGCCACTTCGCTGAACATGTAGGCCACGTGCGCAGCCGCGCAGTTACCGTCACATGTCATAAATTTTTTTTCTGCCATAATTATTTATAGTTTAATGGATGTTTATTGTTTTTTATTACTTTAATTTCCAATATATTACAAAACCCTATTGAAGGCAAAAACACTTCACCTCCAAACTTACAAAGATACAACATTTCTGAATACGTCAGCAGAAGTTTGTGGAAAAAAATCCGACCTTGAATACAGATGAACTGTCGGACTGCACCTGTACCCAATAAGGATTATATTCTCCCCATTTTTTATTTCAGCAGTTTCCTGTTCCGATGGTTTTCTTTTCTTCGCTGGCAAGCCGCCGTTCCACTTTCTTCACGTCTTCAGCGGGTGGGAGATTTTCTGGCACGATGCCACGTTCGACAAGCATTTGTCGTACAGCTCGGTTGTTGTCCTCGTGCTCGGCGGTGATGTCGCGTTCACCTTGCAGGTCTTTACTCTGCACGTTCACGCTGGTCATCTCGGCAGCGAAATCCTTTGCCTTTATGCTGATTGTTGGCAAAAAATCTGCCAGCGGGCGGTTGTCCGGAACACCCATCTTGCGTTTCAACATGTTGGTATTTAGACGGAACAATGCCTGGTCGCCTTTCGACCGGATATTTGCGAAGCCTTTATCGTTCACGCCTCTTTCGTAGAGTATGCCGGAGAGTTTCTTTTCAGTTTCCTGTAGTTTGGCTCTCGCCTTAACACGTTCAGTTTCCAAAAGCCGCTGTTCGATAAGTTCCGCCCTGCGGGTCTGAATTGCGAAATAGGTTTGGGCGAAAGCAATTTGCGGTTTACGCGGGTCTCCATTCTGCGCTATCAGATAGCAGGCGTAGCGGGTTAATAGAATGTCATCTATCTCTTTTTCCGCACCTTTAGGCATGGGTATCGTTTTGCTGACGTCAGCAAAATGATCGGTTAGTTTTTGTCCTGCATTTAAGCAGGCTTCTTTAGCTTTGTCAACTGCATTCATGAAGTTGCGCCATTGGGTATAACCCAATATCGGATACAATTCTCTTGCACTCCAACATTCAATGTTTTCTACTTCTGCGGCAGCCTTTTCAAACTGCTCGAATAAGGATTTGATTTCTTCAGTTTTCATAATGATTAGTGTTTATTTTTTAGAGTGCAAAAGTAGTCAAAAATTGGATACGGATTTCAGTATTCTTACCATTTTTTATTTCAGCTGTTTCCTGTTTTCAGCCTCATCCAGCACGGTCATCTGCAGTATCATTTTTGCGGAAATATTCATTTTTGAGAATGCAAACAATTTCTTTCCAAGGTCTTTCAATGAAGCGCCAATATGGTACACCTCTTTGTCAATGATTAGGAATCGGTCGTGGATAAAATCACTATTTTTTATTTCTATTGGTGTATATTGTGCGTTATACTTTTCAATATCAAGTAGGGTTGTTCTTGAATTTGATTGTGTGATGATTGTTGCATGAACTTTCGCATTTCGTTTTGAAAGCATCAGTAAAACAGACTCGTCTATATAGTTGTCAATTAGTACGATGTCCTTTTTCGCGGTTTTTATCAAATCTGTGGCAAAAACGTAAGCATCAAATATCTGGCCGTTGTAAAACACTCCCTCAACAGGGGGTAATGCGGTGCGGACAAAGAAATCAATTTTTTCTTCAGTTTTTGTAACTCGTTGTTCCAATCTTTCAAGTCTATTGTTGACCGAGTATCCTTTTATCAGATAATCTTTCAGTACTTTAGTCGCCCATTTTCTGAATTGTGTGGCATTGAAGCTGTTTACACGGTAGCCGACAGCAAGAATTATATCAAGGTTGTAATACATTGTGGCGTATCGCTGTCTTTCTTCGTTGCCCATGTGTTCCAAAATGGAACATGTGCTCTCTTTGTCAAGTTCTCCACTTGAGTATATGTTTGAAATATGTTTTGTTATGGCAGGACGTTTCGTGCCAAACAACATAGATATTTGTTGTTGTGTGAGCCAGATTGTTTCATAAACAATACGTGCCTCAATACGAATATCCTCTGTCGGTTGATAAAGGATTATTTCCCCTTTTATTTGAGGTTGTTCATTTTTTTGAATACTATTGTGTATCTCCATTTAATCGTTTGTGTTTTCATTTTTTTTCAGAATTTGCAAAAGTAATCAAAATTCCGATACGAATCCGGCGGGTGGGCGGTTAAATCTCTATTTTTTCGCCCAGAAAATGCGGGTCATGCATGAACAGCAGGTCGATTGCCATCTTGGTGCGGGCGAGCCATTCGCGCACGGTGAGTCGGATGGTGGTGAATCCTGTGCGGTCCTTCGCGTCAAAGGCTTCGGCCTCCACTCCGATGCGATGTGCAATGTAGAGTGCCCGTTCGTTGTGCCAGTGCTGCGACACCACAATCAGGCTGTCCTGTCCGAACACCTTTTTGGCGCGCACCATGGAGTCGTAGGTGCGGAATCCGGCATAGTCCAATACAATGCAGCTGTCAGGCACTCCTTTCGCAATGAGCGCATTACGCATATCCTCCGGTTCGTTGTAGCCTTTCCGGCGGTTGTCGCCGCTTATGAGTATCTTGCGGATTTTTCCGCTATGGTACAGTTTTGCGGCAGCATCAATCCTGTAAACAAAATATGGGTTCAGGTTGCCGTGCCGTCCTAAGCGGGAGGTGCCGAGCAGCAGTGCAACCCTCCCCGAGGGAACGTCCTCCGTGTTGGTGTGGCATCTGCCGCGTGACCAATGGGAAACCGTCACGTTGGAAACTATTATGGTGATGACGGCCAATGCCAATAGAGCCGCGATCACCACTTTCCATTTGCGACGCTTTCTGCGTGGCGTGCTTTTGCATTTTAAGCGGCTTTTTGATTTCATGCCAAAGTGATTCCAGGTCCTCTATAGTCTGTTATTCAAAAACTTATTTTTCAAAGTTCAAAGGAACCGCCTCCTTTATCGCAGCCTGGAAATCAGTATCCAGATGCTCGAACTTCTTCCCAAATTTTTTTAGTGCAAGATCATCACGCAGCTCATTGATGGCTGTAGTTATTTCTATCTGTACATCGCAATACAGTTTGTATAAAGCATTCCTTGAACTGCTGAAATTGATAACCCCTTTCGACACCGGATATTCTCCCAAATGCTTGATTTTTATGATCTCAGTTCCAGATGTGTCCATAAATGTTTTCACAACATCCTTCAATTGCTGTAGGCTGCAAGGTGTATCATTTACAAGAATTTCATTGTCGCTGCTGATGTGGATGTTGAGGACTGGGTATGGTTTGTCCGGTTTAAGAAAATTACAGGTGCTTTGATAAAGCTGCCGGAACTCATCGGTGAGTGTGCGGCAGGTGTCCAGTTGGCGGAGCAGCACGGCTCTGTCGTTGTGCTCAGTGGCGTAGCACAGGCTGTCTAAAGCATGCACCGTCCGGGTGGGGAGTGTCCTGCCGTCAGAGGACCAAACCGTCACTTTACGCGCATTACGGCAAAGATAGTATGTCGCGTAGTCGCATGGGCGATCAACCTCTTTGTTGTTGGTTTTTGCCGTTTGTATGGCCGCCTCCAACAGGTCAAGGATGGCACGCTGTTCGGTCTGGCGCAAGCTCATCTCGTAACGGAGCGTCTTCGGTTTCCAAAAACCGGTCAAAAGCCAGCTTTTCCAATCGTCCCGGAGGACATGGACATAGACTAGTGTGCTGTCGTGCAGGCTGAGTGCGTGGCGTTTGCGATGGTAATAACTTGTGGCACAGAAATAGTAGCAATTGCTTCCTTCAAATACCGTCTGTTGCAGAAAAGGGTCGTCGTCAATCCAATCCGCATCTTTGGCAGGAATGAACAGATCCTGTGCCTGAACGGATGTTGCGGCAAGGGCAAACAGCAGTGTGCAGAAAGCGACTGCTGTGAAGTCTTTATTTGTATGTCTCTTTTTCATGCCAGAGTGTATTATGATTTGCAAAAGTAGTCAAAATCTGAACAGGAAAGTGAAAATTTCCTATGAAAGGCCTGCAATTTTTTATTAATATTTTCGTTACATAAGAAAATAGCATCTTATGGGAATCACCTTTGACAGCGAACAACAGTGTTTTATATTTGATTTCGAGCATGATGGGAAATCGGATATCATCGGATTGACGGGAACGGGATATCAGGTGGAGGCTTTCGGACATTGCTTTTACTATGGTTATGAGTTTACCCCACAGGTGGAGCGACCGCTTCGCAGTGCGTTCATCAACTATTTGAAGTTCTCCGGTTCCATACAGGAAAATTCTGACATATCGCAATTTATCCAGAAGGCAATAGACCACCTCAGCCACAAAGTCAACCTCTATGACTACGATTTGGTGGTCATGCCGGAATCATCTAGTCCGGTGAACCAGTACATGCTGCGGTATATTTACCGTTTTGCACAGCCCATGTTACGCAGGATGGAATTGGTGAAGGCTTTGCCTGCAAGCATCTCGTTTGATATGGATGCCTATGAACAGCAATACCTTAATGATGTTTTGGAGAACGGACGCGCACGCTATACCGAGCAGCAGAAGGAGGAGGTCAGGCAGACTGTCCGGCAAATGCTTGACCTTATTCATAAAAAGGATTATTTCACAATTGCCAAGGATGTGAGGAAAAGCCGTTTCCGGCCATATATGATGCGTTTTCTGAAGTTCGCCACAAAGGAGGATGAGGAGTTATGTGCCCATATCAGGAATCAGAATGTACTTGTAATTGATGATGTGACAACCAGCGGTGCCACCCTGAACGAAATACTTCGCACATTGCGTATCTTGAATGAAGATAACTCCATCGCCATTTTCAGTCTCATCGGACGCAAGGATCTGATGGCGGATATGGGGTGAAGGTAAAAGTAGCCAAAATCTGAACACGGATTTGCTGGCTGGCTGGTTATTATTGCCGCATGCCTCCGCTTTCGTTGCTCGCGCCGCCCTGTTTAGCCTTGCTTTCCAGTTCCATCTTGCCGAAGCGGAAGGTGATGCCGAGGCTTACGAAGGTGGATTTGTATCGCTGGCTTCCGGTGGTCTGGTACTGCGGCGCGGTGGTGTTGCTTCCCCATTCCGACCATCCGAAGATGTCGCTTACATTCAGATAGACACTCATTTTGCGTTGGAAAAAGTCGCTACTGCATCCGAAATCGATGCGCTTGTTGGGGTTGGTGAGACTGTAGAGTCCCAAGCGCGGGGAACGGTAGCTGCCGTTAGCGAAAATTTCCAGCCTGTTCCACACTTTGGCCCACAAATTAAGGCGGAAGCTGTAGCTTACCTTGCTGTCGCTGAAATCGTTGTAGTTGTAGCCATAATTGAACAGCGAGGCGTTGAAGCGCACGTTGAAAAAGGCTTTCGGGCGGTAGGTGACATTCGCCTCAATGCCTTCGGTGTGCGAGGAGCCTATGTTGACCGGATAGGTGTAATTGACCAGCCATGGCCCGAGAACCGGATCGTAGGTGGCAGCTGTCATGGAACCCACCTCGTCGGTGTTGGCGCGGAAATAGGCGTTCAGCCCCACGTTGCCGAACTTCATGATATACTTGCTGAAAGCCGCCTCAAGGTTGTGCGTGTAGCTCATCAGCAGGTTGGGGTTGCCGGTGCTGAAACTGTAGTCATCGTACAGGCGGAAAAGCGTGAAGTCGGACATCTCGTCACTGTGAGAGTAACGGCGGGTATAGCTCAAACTGTAGCTTTCAAAGGTTTTGGTCTGATAACTGAGATGGATGCTTGGTACAAAGCCGGGAAACGATTTTTCGATACGCTCCTGATCGCCAAGCGAATGATGCTCGAGCATTCCGCTGATGAAACTGTTCTCATAGCGCAGTCCCAATTTTGTGGTGAAGCCGCCCCAACGTTTCTGAATGGTTGTATAAACCGAGGGACTCAACGCCAGTGACTGTGAAACTTGGGACCGGTATGCCATGTTGTCCCACCCGCCTGAAGGCAGCAAGCTATCCAGTGTTTCGTTATCATAGTCATAACCGAATCCCAGTTCGCCGCCCACTTCCAATTCAAAGCGTCGTTTCAACGGCAAGGTGTAGTTTACGCCCAATTCGCCGTTGGCATAGAGCATGGAGCCTGTCATGTGCCGTTGGAAGTCAGTCATGGTGGCGGACCTGAAATCACGTTTGTCGTCCGAGTAGCCACTGTTGCTCCAGTAACTGCCGTTGAAAGATATGCTCAGTTTGCGTCCGGAGGTGTCGAAGCGGTGTTCAAACCAGGCTCCAGCGTAGGCTCCGCTGCTGAAGCCATGGTTGAGTGTGGTGTCCCGATAGCCCAAATCAACACGTGTGGGTTGGTATTCGTAATATTCGTAGTCGCGGTAAAAGGAGTTGCGGTCCCAATGGGGGTAGGCTCCCATCCAGGCCGACAGATGTGTCATGCTGTCAATGTTCCAGTTGAAGTTCAGCCCGGCATAGCCGCCCCAATAGGGCATACGCGTGTCAGTTTTGTACTTGGTGTAACGGCTGGTGTCCCCGTTGCCGTCAAGCAGGGTGGTTATGCCGTCGGAGGTTCCGTCGTGCCGGGAATAGTTCCCGTTGAGGTAAAAGTTGAAGTCTATTTTCTCATTGGCCCAAACATAGCTAATCCATGGGGAGATGGAGGGAAGCGTTGTCCCGTTCAAGCCCACGCATAGCAGTTCGTTGCGTTTGATTTTCTGGTTGGTGACAATATTGATGACCGCCCCCTTGCTGCTGTAGCGGGCCGAAGGGTTTGTGATGACCTCCACCCGTTCTATGCTGTTGGCTGGCAGCTGTTTGATGTATTGTTTCAACGCCTCCTCGTTCATGTGCGACGGACGGTCGTTGATCCAGATTTCCACTTCAGAGGTGCCGCGCAGCATAATGTTGCCCTCCGCGTCCACCTCCACTCCAGGAGCGTTCTGCAGCACATCGCTCATGGTGCCGGTCTGCACGCTGGGATCCTCGGTCGGGTTGTAGATGGCCTTTTCCCCATCCACGCTGTATATGGGCCGTTCACCGGTGACAGTCAGTGTTTTCAGGGAAGTTGAACTCTGCTTAAGCCTGATTGTGCCAAGGTTCACAATGCGTTGGACCTGCACCTCCCTCCAATAGGACGTATATCCTATCATGCTGATACGCAGCAGATAATTTCCAGCATCCACATTCTTGAAAACAAATTCCCCGTTTTCGCCCGTGGTGACACCATAGGCGAAAGTGCTGTCGGTATTCCGCAGCAGCACGCAATTGGCATACCCGACCGCATTGTTATTGGCTGAATCCTTCAGCATGCCACGGACAATGAACGATTGCGCATTGAGGCTGTTATGTACGCAAGCCATCAATAGGAGTGATAAGGATATAACACACAGCCCTTTAATCTTTTCCTTGATCCACATAGCATTATTGAATCTACTTTAAAAAGTTAATACACGCATATAACGCGGAATTGCACGGAAAATTGTGCAACCCTGAAAAATTGAAATCTGCGGGCAATTGTCCGCTACATATTATAAAATTCCTTTTGAAAAGGAAGTCATTTTTCGGATAGGGAAAGCGGGGGCACAAGAAAAAAATCAGTACGTGACCATCGCTGACGGCAGAATCTTGTCAACAATGACGTAATCACCATCAATGTGGAAAATCACCGTCAGTTTGCGCTTACCGACAGGAATGGTCTTAGCCTCAGGATGATAGCGCAACGGCATCATGTATCGGCTTGGTGGCAACACTCCGGCAAGATAGGAAAGATTATCTATCTCATCGAATATCCGATTAATAAACCTTCTTGCGAATTCATACGAACTTTTCTCTGCCACCCATTTGTTAAGATTACCGATGTCTGTTTCCGCCTCTATATCATACTCAACAATGTACTTTTTCATAGTACTTGTCCAAGGCTTCCAACATTTTCTGTCTTAACTCCCCAATGGGACGATGAACCTTCCCTCGGTTGGGATTGCGCATATCCCGCTCAATGGAGGCCTCCCAATAGGCACGCTGCTCCGGCGTCAGATCATCCTCAACTTCAACAAGATTCATTTCCTTCATTTTTTGTTGGTCCATAAATATTATGTTTTAAAATTACGATTGCAAAAGTAGTAAAAAATCGGATAGGGAAATCGGTATGGTGGAGAAAAAATCAACCGATGTATTTGCTATAACAATCGTTGAAATCCGCATAGAAGGCATAGAAATCATCATTGGATTCTTTCAACGACCTGTATTTGTAAAAACGTATTTTGCCTCCATCTTTCAGATACAAATAGAACATGTAGTAGTTCCTGTCTTTTTTGAACGTGAAACGTTTTATTTCCTCCCAGGCGAATCTGTCTCCAAATCCGTTTCTCTGCAACAAAAAAGGTTTTGTAAAGCAAAAACGGAATTCCTTTTCATCCATCTTGAATTCCACTTCAGCTGTTGCAGCGTAATGTGCCATCAAGTAGAAATAAACAAGCAATAATATGGTGAAACCACTAATCACCAGCCATTCCGGAAAATCTATATCACAGACAAACATAAGAAAAATCATAATAACACAGCCAAACATGTTTGTCAAAACTAACCTCCACGGCGAAATTAATCTGATGATATAGGATGTTTTCATAACAGAAGAAACTATTTGTCCAACAAAAATGCAAATCTCCGGCAGAACAGTCCTCCAACAAACCACGAAATGAGCAGTAGGGAGATGTCTATCAAGACATCGGCAGGCAAACGGTGCCACCAATAGTAGTCGTACAGCGTGCGCAATTTGATCCTGTCGCTTCCGCACACCTGCTTCAAATCCTCCCTTGAGGCATATTTCTCGCATTGTCCGGTTCTGGTGTCTAAGCGGAAATAACCGGCGCCATACTTTTTCCCAATGACATATTCCTTCACAACCTGTAACGAATCCACTCCGCCAAGTGCCAATGAACCATCATTACCCTCAATATATGCAGTGTCGAACATTGCGATCTTGTAGTTATTCGGAGCCGGCACCTCAAAGTAGGTGCCAATAATATCATTGGGGAAAATGAATATATTAGTTATCAGAATTGCAATTATATACAAGGGAAAAAAAACACATACGGCAATAAGTAGCCGGATCAAATAATACAGAAGCTTCTTCCTTTTCATCATCAACTCATGAATTAGATTTTTCGCAAAAGTAGTCAAAATTCGGATAGGGAAAGCGGGGGCACAAGAAAAAAATCCATCCGTTGCAAAACATTTTCGGGAATAATGCGTTATATTTTCATCAAATTAATCCGACAGATGAGAAGAGCCTTTTTTACCCTTATGCTTATTGGCTGTGCGGCAATAACTTCCGCACAGCATCGGCAGGTGCTTTACGACAGCACCTTTGTTGTGATGGAGGAATCGGGGCTGAGCCACGTGACCAACCATCAGCGAATCCGCGCCAACGACTACAGCGGCTGCAGGGAGCTGGCCACACTGAAGGTGGACTACGACCCGCAATCGGCCTATGTGGAGTTCCGCAGCGTTATTGTCTACCGCAAGAAGGGCGGCAGCGAAGCACTGCCGCTGAAAGTCTATGACTACATCGCTCCAGCGCGTCTGATTTATTGGGGCGCGAGCCAGAAGATGGTGGAAATCGGCCATCTGGATCCGGGCGATGAGGTGGAATACACCACCTACCGTAAGGGATTTACCTATGCACTTTTACAGGACGGCAGCGAGGACGACAGATACATTCCGCCCATGCGCGGCCATTTTTACGATATTGTCCCCTTCTGGAGCAGCGTGCCGGTGGATGTGAAATACTACAGTGTGGATGTTTTGACCGCCAAAAGGCTGCGCTTTGCCCTCTATAACGGTGGCGACCGCACGGTAAAAACGGACTCCGTGACCCGTGGCGACCGGACAACATACAGTTTCACCGCCCGGAACATCATTCCGCTTAAACATGAGCCGCACGCTCTGGCCGACAACGACATGCAGCCGAAACTGCTGCTGAGCACCGCGCAAAACTGGGAGGCAAAATCCATCTGGTTCTACGGGGTGAACGAGGATTACGGCAGCTTTATCCCCACACCGGAGGTGGAGGCCAAGGTGCGGGAGCTGCTGCAACCCGCACAAAGTGAGCAGGACAGCATCAGCATTCTGACCCACTGGGTGGCCGACAATATCCGCTACGCCGGAATCAGCATGGGACAGGGCGAGGGCTACACGCTGCACAATGCCGAAATGAACTTCACCGACCGCTGCGGCGTCTGCAAGGACAAGGCTGGCATGTTGGTCACCATGCTGCGTGCGGCGGGTTT
Organism: Bacteroidales bacterium UBA1195; assembly: GCA_002309855.1. GTDB lineage: Bacteria > Bacteroidota > Bacteroidia > Bacteroidales > WCHB1-69 > UBA1195. The sequence goes on along the minus strand of DBYD01000027.1, from coordinate 6,350 downwards.
CAAGGCCTACGCCGCCATGACCATGGCGCACGAACGGATCGACCGCATTCCTGCCGACCAGTTCAACCACAGTGTCTGCGCAGTGCAGCACCGTAACGGACAATATGAGATGCTTGATCCCACATGGGTGCCGAATGTGCGCGAATTATGGTCAAGCGCAGAGCAGCAGCAGGGCTACCTGATGGGGCTGCCAGAAGGGGCCGACCTGATGTACACGCCGCTCTCCGCGCCGGAAAACCATTACGTGCGCATCCGCGCCAACACCTCCATTGCCAAGGACGGCACACTTTCCGGTACCATCACCGTCACTGCTGAGGGGCAGAGCGACCGTGCCGTACGTAGCGTATTTAATTGCCGTACAGCCGAATGGCAGCGCAACCTTGAAATGGAGCTGCTCCGCATCGACCCGAGGGCGGAGATAAAGGAGATCACCCACACCGACAACGACCGCTATTTGGAGCAGCCGGTGAGCATCACCTACAGTTTCTCCATCCCGCAATACGCCACCGTTGACAATAACACGCTGATGTTCATACCGCTTTCGGCACGCAATTTCTACAGCCGAGCCATGAGCCATCTTAGTTTCGACACCCGCCCGGAACGGCGCACACAACCCTTCTCGGATGCCTGCTCGCGGATGGTGGATATAGAGGAGCAGATCACCCTTCCGGACGAATATGAAAAAATGGAGGCTCCTGATTTGGAGGGGGTGAAAGATGATGCAGCTTCTTTCACATACAACTACCTATGGGGAGGGCATTTTTGCAGATCTCCACGTTGCGGCACTTTCATAAATGAGAAAAACAAATTTATTTTTAGAGAAACAGTCCGGCTATGCAAACGGGTTTATGACGCCGCCGACTGGCCCGCATTCCGCCAGGCCGTAGCCAACCAGAAAAAACTGGCCGTGACACCGGTGGTGCTGGGGAAATGAGAGGAGTAAGAAGTAAGAAGTAAGAAGTAAGAAGATAGTTGAACATCTTTACAAAAACAATATGAAACATACCGCCGTCATTTGGGTAATCACCGCCATAGCGTGCATCCTGCTGACAGCGTGCCGGGCCAACAAGGAGGCGGCGGATGGCAGGTTGTCAGGTGCTGCCATGCTTGGTCGGCATTTCCCTGCCCAAATGAATGCAGTGTTCATTTCACAGGAAGAAGGAGCTGCTTGCTTTCAAAAGGATGTGCCAACCGCTACGGCACTGAAGAAACATCTTCATTTGTCAGGAAAGTACTCTTTCCGGATTGCGGACACCTATACGGATGACCAAGGATATCGTCGTGAAATGTATCATCAGTATTACAAAGGGATACGGGTGGATGGCTCCGAAATAAGGATGGTTTTCCTGCATGACAGCCTTTGTCATGTATCCGGTGCCTGCATAAAATGTCCAAACATTAAAATAACCCCAAAAATTTCAAAGGATAAAGCAGCAACCATTGCAAAAGAAACACTTCAAGCTGTGACTGAAAATGCGGACACAGACCTTATCAAAAAGCTGCACGTGCATGAAGAGACTGTCATTTGCATGAATAAGGACTTGTTGGATTTGTCACCGCACATTGCCTACAAGATGAACCTAAGTCATGAAGCATCAACTTTGCATGAAACAGTTTATATAGATGCCCGGACAGGACAAGTCCTGAACCAGTTTTCCAACATCCTGTACAATGTGAGGCTGGCGAACCATTTTCCCAAAAACGAAGCGCCTATCCAGACGGAAAACCCGCTCACTGACCTGCCATGGCTGAAAGCCATTGTGGAACGCTTCCGCTCCGACACCGTCAACCAGATCAAAATATGGGAATGCAGCTATCTGGATTCAATGAAAGGATTTGAAGTGTATGTGAAATCCCCAACGGAACACAAATCGCTGCATTTATGCACATATATCCTATATAGCGGCAAGGGGGAATGTATTTGTTCGCAAAGTGCTGGCGTGGATGACAATGTGAACTATTTTATTAGTCCGCTTCATTTTTTTCACAGTCAGTGTCAGAAAATAGAATTGAAAAGGACAAAAAGAATTTATCAGAATTACTGAAATCAGAAGATAGTTAACACCTTACACACTTTCACACCTTAACATATTCACATCGTAACATTTTAACATTTTAACATCTTAACAAAAACAATATGAAACATACCGCCGCTTTTATCATCGCCATCGCCGCATTTATGAGCTTGCTGCCGTGCGCGGTGGCGCAGACGCTGCCTGACGCCGAATACAACCTGATCCGGCGCACCTACACCCTCAACGAGGACGGCAGCATGGACATCCGCTACCGCAAGGAGCTGAAACTGCTCCGCAACCGCGCCATCACCGCCTACGCGGACAAGGGTGAAACCTTCATTGAGTACAACCCGGCGTTTGAGGAACTGACCATCAATGAGTGCTATACCATCCGTTCGGACGGCTCCAAGGTGGTCACGCCGCCGAACGCTTTTGTAAGGCAGCTGCCCTCCGGCTGTGCCGACTGTGGGCGCTACAACGGCATCAGGGAAATGGCCATTGTGCACACCGCGCTGGAATACAACTGCATAATTGTATTGGACTATACCCTGCACCGCAAAAGCGGCCTGCTGGCCGAACGCTTCAACCTGCAAACGGACTGTCCTGTGAAACGATACGAGCTGGACTACCCGGGCATGCCCGATTCCATGCGGCTGCACACCAACCTGCCGCAGACAATCAACGAGCCATACATGAAGCGCCCCGTAAGATATGACGTTGAATTCCAGATTGGGAACCTGCCGCAGTACACGGCAGAAACTGCCCTGCCCGAGGCGCGGAACCTGCTGCAGTCCCTAAAACGGGAGACTGACCTGCAGACAGTGACCGCCATCCGCGACTGGGTGGTGGATTATGTCACGCTGAACAAAATCGATCTGGCGCGGGTTGATTACCGCATGACCCCTGCGGCAGAGGTGTTCCGCAGCAATTGCGGCACCGCCCTGGACAAGCTTGGGCTGCTGGCCGCCCTGCTGAACGAAGCCGGTTTTGATGCAAGAATATTGAATGAAAACATGCCTTCCCTTTTAGAAGAACCATTTGTCGTGGAACTAATGATAGACAACAAATGGTACGACCTCACTGCCACAGACAAGGAACGTATGGTTCCGGCACTCAAGACCATGTCCGATTTGGATTGTATCAAAGGTGATCCCATATTGGTGTGCCCATGGAGAATTACCGCAAAAAATCCTTTGACTTACGACACAATACTGCAACCGGACACCATGCCGGGCGGTTATTTGCACTACACCCTGCCTGCTACACCGTTTGACAATTATTATTCACCGGCTAACCTGCCTCCGACACGCACAAGCAACGTCTGGATTGGCGAACCGCTCCTTGGTGATGGTCCCGCCTTACAATATGCCTGCCGGTACACCATCCAAATGCCCGAACATCTCCGTTTGGTGGGTGGCGACAGAAAAATCCAGTACAAAATTCCCGGCGTCGGCAGTATCAAAGTGGTTATCAGAAAAGAAGGAGGCAAACTGCTTGCCTATAAGGAACTGGTTGTCATCCCGTCGGAAATCACGCCGGAGCAGTACAACGACTTCAGCCGCCTGATCATCGATTGGGAGAGCAGCAACGAACTGATGTTCAAATAGCCCCTTTCGGGTATAATAATCATCCGAAGAACGATAAATATACCCTATCGGGTATATTTTCAAATAAAATCAAATATTTTATACCCGTTTGGGTATAAATTGGGAAATATTTTGTACTTTTGCAAAATTTTTTCAGGATGAAAAGATGCAGTATTTTTGTCAAGGAGATGCGCCGGCAGTATGGACTGACCCAAAGACAGCTGGCGGAAAAGGCCGGTGTGGGGCTGCGATTCCTGCGGGAACTGGAATCGGACAAGCCGACACTCCGGATGGACAAGGTTAACATGGTGCTGGAGATGTTCAACGCCGAATTGGGGGTTGTGCAGAAGGAAAAAAATGTTGAGCAATGAGGAAGGCAAAAGTGTTTTATCGTACATCATTCGCCGGTGTGTTGAGCGAAGAGGATTCGGGCTACCGTTTCGAATATGATGACGGATACCTGCTCAGTTCCAACGCGCATCCCATCAGCATCACCATGCCCACGTCTCAAAAGGTTTACACCTCAAAAGTGCTGTTCCCATTCTTTGACGGACTGATTCCTGAAGGATGGCTGCTTGACATTTCAGTCAAAAACTGGAAACTCAACCCACGCGACCGCATGGGGCTTCTGTTAGCCTGCTGTCGCGACTGCATCGGTGCCATCAGCATTGAGGAAACCACCGGAAAGGAGGTGCAGCCATGAGCCGTTGCCTCTATTGCTATAGGGAAATGGAGCTTGGGGAGCAGGATTACCATCAAGGCTGCGCCAAAAAGGCATTCGGGACAAAAGGCATTCCGAAAATCCCCTACACACGCGACAATATCGATGACTTGGCGCGCGACCTTGTGCTAAGGCAGACAACCGTCACAGGTGTACAGCCCAAACTATCCATGCATCTTTCGCGAGGCGGGAAGGATGAACCCGACCGTCTGACACTCATCGGACTGTCGGGAGACTACATTCTGAAGCCGCAGGCGAAGGAATACCCGAACCTGCCCGAAAACGAAGACCTGACAATGCACATGGCAGAGCAGGCCGGCATCAGGACAGTTCCGCATACGCTGGCACGCATGGCGGACGGAGAGCTCTGCTATCTTACAAGGCGCATTGACCGTGACAATCAAGGGAACAAGGTGGCCATGGAGGATGCCTGCCAATTGTCGGGACGTCTGACGGAGGACAAATACCGTTCCTCCTACGAACAGGTGGCAAAAACCATCCGCCAGTACTCCGATGTGGGGAAACTGGATCTTGTGAACTACTGGGAGATGGTGCTGTTCTGCTGGCTGACAGGGAACTCCGACATGCATCTGAAGAATTTTTCGCTATATATGCCAAAAGATGGTCATTGGCAGCTGGCTCCCGCCTACGACCTGCTGGCGGTGCGGCTGGCGATGCCGTCAGACAAGGAGGAACTGGCCCTGACGCTCAACGGCAAAAAAAACAACATCCACCGTGCGGATTTCCTTTCCGCAATGGAGAAATCCGGCATTGGTGCGGTGGTTGCCGAACGCATGATGGGGCGTTTCGCGAAACTTCTGCCCCAATGGGAGGAAACCATCCGCAATTCGTTCCTGCCGGAGGAGATGCAATCGGAATACATAAGCCACATCACACGGATGCTGGCGGCGTTGTAAACCTAACCGTCTAAAACCGCCCTTCAACCACGTTCCAGTCCACGATGCGCCACAATGCGGACAGATGGTCGGCACGGCGGTTCTGATAATCGAGGTAATAGGCGTGTTCCCATACGTCGAAGGTGAGCAGAGGCTTCAGGCCGCGCTGGATGGGATTGGCGGCGTTGGGCTCCTGCGTGATGACTAACTTGCCCTCCGCATCGGACGAGAGCCACACCCAGCCCGAACCGAAGAGCGCAGTGCCCTTTTTCACGAACTCCTCCTGAAACTTTTCAAACGAGCCGAAAGCGGCACTAATTGCCTCGCCTATCCTGCCATGCGGGGCGTTCCCCTCCTTGGGCGCACAAAACTGTCCGAAATAGAGGTTGTGGTTCAGTATCTGTCCGGCGTTGTTGAGCATCCCGCCTTCGGCTGAAAGCACAATCTCCTCCAGCGACTTGGTTTCAAAGGCGGTTCCCACAACCGCGGCGTTCAGGTTGTTCACGTATGCCTGCAGGTGCTTCCCGTGATGGAAGGCAATGGTTTCACGGCTGATAACCGGCTCAAGCGCATCCGCCGCATAAGGCAGAGTCATCAATTCTGTTTTCATATCCTTTTGTTTTTTGGTTTTCTTGACAAACGCATCCGGAAACCGTTTTATTATGGATGGTATGGTTTAATTTTTCCTATAGCGCCTTCCTGGACTTCACCACCTGTTTCGGGCTGTCACACGCCACCCCGTTCCAAAGGTATCGGACATCGCTCCCATTCTTTTTCTTATCCCTTATAATCTCTATTCCGGAAACGGTATCCCTGTACATGCCGCCACCCACCACAAGAACAATATCGTGCGATTCGTCCTGGAATCCCACAAAAGCAGTATAGGAATTGTATTCATCCAGCACCACACGGAAAGCCGTGTCCGTAACAGCGGCGGGATTGTTCCTTCCCGTCCTAATGACAGAGAGCGTTTCGGAGGCTGTAAGTTCAGGATAGGATACTGTTATGCCATAAACTTTTTCAGGCTCCTTGCCGCAACCGGCCATCAGCACGGCGGCGAACATAATCATACCAAATGCAATTTTTTTTCTCATGATGTCGAAATTTTAAGTAATTATTAAAAAATAAAGTA